>CAXBMV010000016.1:0-14778 GCA_963976575.1 uncultured Gammaproteobacteria bacterium
TTCAATTTCGAATAATCGATCGAACTGTTTCAAAACTCTATAGCGGCAATGGATTTCTAGTCTCTACATTGGATGTGAGGATATAGCGATGGACTTTTGGCGTTTCTCGACACAAGAATCAAATCTCATTGAAGAATTGCATGCAAGCTATGACCTGACGCTGGTCTTGCTATCGATAATTATCGCCAGCCTGGCGGCCCATGCCGCGTTTGCCGTCGTTGATCGAATAACTTCCTCGCACAACTCGTTTAGAAAAGGCCGCTGGCTGATGGCCGGTGCAATAACAATGGGTTGCGGTATTTGGGCGATGCATTTCACCGCGATGCTCGCACATGAGTTACCAATAGAGGTTTCCTATAACTTGTGGATCACAGTCGTATCGGTTGTGCCGGCAATTCTGGCGAGTGGTGTTGCCTTGCGAGTTTTGAGCCAAAAATCAACGGGACTGAAAGCGCAGTTACTGGGTGGGCTGTTGATGGCCATCGGGATTGGTACTATGCACTACCTGGGCATGGAGGCCATCGTAATGCAGGCGGAGTTGCGATACGATTTTAACTTGTTTGCCCTGTCAATTGTGGTTGCATTTCTGCTCTCTTCGATAGCCCTGAACGTAGAGCATTTGATCGGAAATAATCAGGCCAGATTCACCCATCTCAAGATTTACTTACGCGCTATTATTATGGGCGTTGCCGTTGCCGGCATGCACTACACCGCGATGGCGGCATCTCGCATTTACCCAGTACAGCAAATAGATATCTCAACCTCCCACCTTCCATCGTTCTTCCTGGGCCTGGCAATTTTCCTGAGTGTCGCTCTCATCATCAGTCTTACCCTGGTCGGCACGCATGTTGACCGACGCCTCGACGAAGCCGAGGATTCGTTGCGGGAGAGTATGGTCTGGGCGGACAAGATCATCGACACCGTGGCAGATGGCATTATCTCCATGGATGACCAGGGAATCTTGTTGTCGATCAACTGTGCCGCTGAGAGAATTTTCGGCTACCCGGAGCAGGAGTTAGTGGGACGGAGTGTGAAGATTCTGATGCCAGATGCCGACTGGGTAGAACTTGATGGTCATTTGACTCTCCAAAACGGATCTGATCTGACCGGGGAAAGCGCCACCTATCGTGAAGTGATTGCAAGCCACGGGAATGGGCACAGCTTTCCGTTGGAAATCGGATTGACGGAAATGACGCGTAACCTGAATCGAGTGTTTATCGGCACCATGCGAGATATCACGAGGCGCAAAAACGATGAAAATGCACTTAGGTCCCATGCTCGACAGCAAGCGATTATTGCTGAACTTGGACAATACGCCGTACTGGAGCGGGACCTCGACAAGGTATTTAATTTAACCGTCGAGAAGTTAGCCGGGGTACCTGGAAACGATTTCTGCGAAGTGTTGGAATTGATGCCAGATGGAAATCAATTCCTGTTGCGCGCGGGGGTTGGCTGGCAGGAAGGTCTGGTCGGCAGTGCTTTGGTGGAAACAGATGCGATTGAATCTCAGGTAGATTTTACGCTGCTTTCGAAGGATCCCGTGGTAGTCGAAAATTTGACCACGGACAAACGTTTCAATGGCCCGGAATTACTGAGGAAGCACGAGATCAAGGGCGGTATAAGTGTTCGTATCATTATCAGCGGGGCCACTTACGGAGTTTTAGGTGTGCATTGCAAAGAGCCCCGAAGCTTCAGCGTCGAAGACGTCAGTTTGGTCGTGGCAGTCGCCAACATGCTGAGCCCGATAATCGAAAAATACAAAATGGAAAACCAGCGTAGTGACATGGAGAGGCAGCTTGCACAGGCCCAGAAGCTGGAGTCAATCGGCCATCTTGCCGCCGGCGTAGCACATGAAATAAACACGCCGACGCAATTTGTCGGCGACAATATCCGCTTCCTCGAAACTGCCTTCCGGGACTTGTACGACGTGCACCAGGCCTATGATGTGCTGTTGGAAGCAGCAAGAAAAGAAGTGGCTGTGCACGATGAAATCGAAGCAGTCGAAAACGCACTGCGCAAAGCCGACAGTGACTTTTTGCTGGAAGAAATCCCCAAGGCCATCGAACAATCGATAGATGGCGTGAGTCGAATTGCCAAGATCGTGGGTGCGATGAAAGCCTTTTCACACCCGGGGTCGGACAAGAAGGAGTTATCCGATCTCAATGCCGCTATATCTAATACGATTACAGTGGCAAGTAATGAGTGGAAATATGTCGCCGAGATGAAACTCGATCTGGAGGAAGATCTACCGATGGCGCCCTGTTTTCCGGCCGAATTTAACCAGGTTGTGCTTAACCTGGTGGTAAACGCAGCTCATGCAATCAAGGATGTCATCGGCAACTGCGAAAACACAAAAGGAATGATTAGCGTAAGCACTCGCCAGCTCGATGAAAACATCGAAGTCCGTATTCGTGATACCGGTAACGGCATACCCGAAGATCTGCGCGAACGGATATTTGATCCCTTCTTTACCACCAAAGAAGTAGGCAAGGGCACTGGCCAGGGCTTGTCCATAGCGCATGCGAGCATTGTCGACAAACATCATGGGTCACTGAAATTCGAAACGGAAATCGGTGTCGGAACGACATTTATAATTACGATTCCGCTAGAAGACTCTAGCGAGAATGAAGTGCCAATCGATACCGCCTCGGCAGGCTAAGGCAGACGGTTCACCCGCCATTGAGTATCAGTGGAAGATAAGCAATTGACGGCCTGTTGGTTCACCTCCAGCGCCTGAGCGATGAATACGACCAGGTTCATCGCGGAAGCTGGGCGCAGTTGTCGAGAAGTATCAGTATGTACCGCTTCACAGGAAGAAGAAGGAAGACACATTCAAGACTTATAAAGGAGTGCCAGGTCTAATGAAACACATTCTATTTGTAGACGATGACGCTAACCTGTTGTCAGGTCTTCGCAGGACAATGCGCGAGATGAAAGATGAGTGGCATATGGATTTCACGGATAGCGGTGAAAAAGCCCTTCAGTTGATGCGCTCAACATCCTACGACGCCATTGTCAGTGATATGCGAATGCCGGGTATGAATGGTGCGCAGCTTTTGCGTCATGTGATGGAAGATTACCCGAATGTAATTCGTATCGTATTGTCCGGTCACGCCGAAAAGAAACTCATGCTGGATTGCGCCAGTACTGTTCATCAGTATCTTGCGAAACCATGTGACGCCAGCCAGATCAGGCAAACCATTAACAGGGCCTGTGAACTAAGGAGTTTGCTGGATAGTGACGATCTACAAAAACTGGTGTCTGGGCTGAATACGATCCCCAGCCTGCCGGAGCTATACCTTGAAATTGTCGAAATGATGAAATCACCCGACGTATCGGTCAAGGACGTTGGTGAAACCATCGCCAGGGATATCGGCATGACGGTGAAAATTATGCAGCTGGTGAATTCGGCATTTTTCGGATTGAAACATCGGGTGAATAACCCGGCAGATGCCGTGGCCTTGCTCGGCATGGAAGTGCTGCAGGCTCTGGTATTGACAACCAGTGTCTTCAGCGAGTTGGAACAGTTTTCGGAAGCACCGCTAGACAGCGCCAGACTATGGCTCGATGCCACAGAAACAGGGGCGCTTGCGCGACAAATTGCGGTATTTGAGAACATGGATAGCATCGCCAGGGAATATGCTTTCATGGCTGGTATGTTACATGCCGTTGGGCAACTGGTGCTGGCGGTGAATATGCCTCAGGAATATGCCGACGTGATAGTCCTCGCGAAAGAGAAAGAAATTGAAATATGGCAGGCCGAGCAAGAAATTCTGGGTCACAGCCAAATGGCGGTTGGCGGCTATCTATTGGGTTTGTGGGGAATTGCCGATCCTATTGTGGAGGCGGTGGCTTACTACCGGTTTCCGATGGAATCACACGGCCCGGGATTCTGGCCTGTAACAGCCGTGCACGCGGCCAGTGGATTGCTGCGGAGCGAAAAAGACGCTACTGATCCAACCCGGCACCTCGATATGAAGTTTTTAAAAGGGGCCGGAGTCGATAGTCATGTCGAACAGTGGCAGGATCTTATGCTGCAAATGAGAAACACGGGGACTGAAAAGTGAATACAAAAGTTTTGTTTGTGGATGATGAGCCGAATGTCTTGCAGAGTTACCAACGCTCGCTACGCAAAGAGTTCCCACTTGAGGTGGCTGGGGGTGGCGCGGAAGCGCTGGAACGCATATCTGCGGATGGACCCTATGCTGTAGTGGTTTCCGATATGCGCATGCCGGGAATGAGCGGCCTCGAATTGTTGAGCGAAATCAAATCGAGAACGCCGGATACCGTGCGCATTATGCTAACCGGTAACAATGACCAGCAAACGGCGGTCGATGCGGTGAATGAGGGGGATGTGTTTAGATTCCTCAGCAAACCTTGCAGCACCGAGAGTCTTGTCAAGGCGGTTAACGACGCTTTCGAGCATCATAAGCTCGTCACCATGGAGCGTCATTTGCTTGAGAATACGTTGCATGGCTCGATCCGTGCGCTGGCTCAGGTACTGGCGCTCGTCAATCCGGTGGCATTTGGTCGCACCGAACGTCTGGAACGTATTGTAAGCGCCGTAGGCAAGACTATGGGCTATGCAGAGATGTGGAAACTCGAATCCCTGGCGTTGTTATCCCAGATCGGGTGCGTGATCCTGCCCGAAGCAGTGATAAAGAAAATTGCAACAGCGCATCCCCTCACCGACGAAGAGTCCGATCTTTATTCCCGGCACCCCTCGATAGGTTCTGATTTAATCTCTCAAATTCCAAGGATGGAGGAAATCGCGCAGTCTATTCTATACCAGGAAAAAAACTTCGATGGTTCAGGTTTGCCCAGAGACTCTGTGAAAGGGGAGCAGATACCATTCGGCGCGCGAATATTAAGGGTGATTCTGGATTACGACAAATGTCTGATCAACGAGCGCAGCTCCAGTCAGGCGCTAGCTGAGTTGAGATTACAGCCTGGTCGATATGACCCGGCCGTGGTGGAGGCGCTGGAGCAAACGACTCGCGCTGAAGTGGAAGTCAGATCAACCATGCTTCATATACAGGTGTTGAAAGAAGGAATGATATTTGCCGCCGACGTTCACACCCGCGTAGGTTTGCTCGTCGTATGCAAAGGTCAGGTGGCAACACCCTCGGTACTGAGACGATTGAGTACCATTTATGATAATGACGCGCTGGGAGATTCGCCCAATGTGCTGGTTTATGAAACGGTGAAGAAATAGGTTCCATGCCCATCCAGCCAGGTTGTTAAGGCGCTCGCTACCCCTTCAACAGCGTTTCCTGGACAACGGATTGAGGTGGGGAGAGCCTCAACTACAGTTTGATCAAAATGATACCCCGGGCAATTACACGAACAGGGTGAGTACGCCGGTGAAACCGTAGAGCGCGCTCTTGTGTATCTCGCCATTGGCGAAAAAACCGACCAGCGGGAAATCACCGAGCACGGTGTGAATCATGCGCGCCTCTTCCGAGTTGTCGCCAAACTGTTCGCGTCCGCGACCCAGGCAGGAAACATAAACACCTCCCCTGATAGGCGATTTGCAGCGTGATTTTAACTCCAGCAGCATGCGCTTCATGTCTTCCAGTGCGGAGTTGCCATCGCGCCGGCAGAAAATGATTTCATCGTTGTGTTGCAGGTAATCGCCTATGGCGACGAGTTTGGCGTCCTGGTCGATGCCGACTATCTGGCGGATCGAGTAGTCATCCTGGTCAGAATTTTTGTTCACTATGCCGGCGAAAATATAACCCGCCGCCTGCTGCCAGTCCTGTGCAATGACTTCGCCAACATCCTCGGCGAGCACGTCCAGCGCCGGCCTGTCATCGAGGCTGTGCAGGATGTTGCGTTCGCACTGTGTAACCACGTGGCGATTACCGATCGGCGTGCAACCCTGGGTGAGGTTGGTCATGATCGGCACGGATTGCGAAAACAGCGCACCGCTGATACCACCCTGCAGCGCCTGGTTGGCGAATTGCAGGTTGCGCCCACGCGATGAAGTAATGCCACCGACCAGAAAGGCGGCCGGGATGTCCTCACCCAGTTGTGTCAGCAATTCCTGGAGGTTGTTGGTATTCGGGTCGGCGTGCAACAGACCAACGTTGAAATCGTTAGCTTTGCACCAGCTCGCCAGCTCGGCTGGCAACACCGCGTCATCTGCCTGCAGCCTGGGCAGCAGGTAAAAGTCGGCCTCATTGAAATCGGCGATCATCACTGTCATCGCCGGCTGGTCATAATACTCCGACTCGTTGGCGATAATGCCTATGCCCACAGTGCCCACCCAGTAGGTGATGCCAGTAACCTGTTTCAAGCGATCCAGCATGGACTCGGCCGCATCCGCGAGGTGATCGCTGAGATACAAAAAGCCGAAATTGGCCTCGGGCGGAATGCTGCCCAGCTGGTTGAGACAATCACCGAGCAGCTTTTTGCCATCCGGACCGGCGCTATGCGCGTGTAGGAATTGATTCATCATGCGGGTATTTTACGGGAAAGCGGGGGCGCGGAACAATCCATCTGAAAACCCTGCCCGTATGCGCCGTCCTGCTGGCTCCTTAGCTGTCATTGACTGAAGCTATCCAGTCAATGACAATCATCCGCTCATGCCGAAAAGAATAATCGATGATTCCAGTGCGAAATCCTGATGACGCGAACTAACTTCTGGAACGAAGCATTCGAAACCATGCCCGCTGCGGCGCTGCAGCGACTGGAGTCGGACAGGCTGCAGGCGCAGATGGCTTATATCTATCAGGCCAGCAATTATTTCAGGGAACGGTTTGACAAGGCCGGGGTAAAGCCGGATTCGATACGTCAGCGCGACGATCTTGCGCGCCTGCCCTTCATGGAAAAGAGCGAGCTGGCAGAGTCACAATTGCACGGCGCCCTGCTGGGTATCAATCAATGCGCTGCGATGGAAGACATTATCCGCATCCAGGCGACCGGCGGCACCACCGGTCGACCCATGCGGGTTGGCTGGACCAGCCGGGACGTGGCGGATTACTGCGAGATGGGCGCTGGCGCTTTATGGACATCGGGTTGTCGCCCGGGTGATCTGGTTTTTGAATGCATGAATTACAACCTCTATGCCGGCGGTGTTTCCGATCACATGTGTTTCGAAACCCTCGGCGCCGCGACCATCCCGTTCGGAGTCGGGAATTCCAGTCGATTGCTGGAAATGATGGGGCAGATCGATGAAGACATTTCCCTGTGGGCGACGCCATCCTACGCGATCAAGCTGGCGGCGAAGGCGCAGGAAATGGGCATAGAGCCTCGTGATCTCGGCTTGCGCAAAGGTTTTTTCTCGGGCGAGGCCGGCATGCAAATAGCCGGCTACCGCGAAAAAATAGAAGATCTGTGGGGCTTGAAATCCTCCGATCTCTACGGTACCGGCGAGCTGGGCATGCACTGCGGAGAATGCGAGCAGAGGAACGGAGTGCATTACGGTGGAACCGGATTTGTTTTAACCGAATTGATAGACCCGGACACTACCGATTCGATCCCTTTTGCAGATGGCGCGATTGGCGAGTTTGTCTACACCTCGATCCGGCGCGAAGCCTGTCCGCATCTGCGCATGCGTTCGCATGACTTGATGCAGGTATTTACCGAAGCCTGTGCCTGCGGGCGCAGTTCATTTCGATTCAAAATACTCGGGCGCTCGGATGACATGTTTATCGTCAAAGGGATAAACGTATTTCCGCTGGCTGTGCAGGCGACGCTCACGGCGATGCGTCCGAGGCTTAGCGGTGAGTTTCAAATCATCCTCGATCGCGCGCCACCGATAGACTATGCACCTCGCATACTGGTCGAAGTTGCGAAGGAGGTAGCGCAGTCCGATCACGAATCGCTGAAACTTGAAATCAAAGCGGCGATTGCCAGCGATCTGAATTTTTCGGCAAGTATCGAATTTGTTTCCGAGGGCAGTTTGTCGACGGAAAAGAAATCCCGCCGCCTGATCCGAAGCTACCAGGAGAACGATTCATGAGTGATACGGTTATTACCTCAAACAAGAATGGCGTAGCCGAGATCCTGCTGTCACGGCCGCATCGGCTGAATGCAATCAACGACGAACTGCTGCTGGACTTTACCGCAGCACTGCGCGCTGCCAACGATAATGACGAGATCGGGGTGATTATACTCAGCGGCGCTGGCAAGGCCTTCTGTGCCGGCGACGACTTGAAGGAATCCCACACGCAGTCCATGTCGGAGGAAGAAATTCGCCGCTATCTGGAAGATATCCAGGAAATAACCCGCTTGATCATGGGCAGCGACAAGCTGGTCATCGGCGCGATCCATGGCTGGGCTGCCGGTGGTGGGTTTGAGTGGTTGCTGAACTGTGATTTCGCCATTCTGGCCGAGGGAACGCGTTGTTTTTTTCCCGAATTGAGCCTGGGAATTTTTGTAACCGGCGGCATTTCATCGATTCTTCCGCGCCTGGTCGGGCTGCCGAAGGCCAAAGAATTGATTATTCTGGGTGAAAAAATAGATGCGCAGACCGCTTATGAGCTGGGTATAGCCTGGAAAGTAGTGGCGCAGGACAAGTTACTGGATGAAGCGCGGGCGCTTGCCGAAAGGTTGATGGCGGTACCCCACCGGGCGCGTGGCGAGGCGAAGCGGGCCCTGAACCAGGCGCCATTTATGTCGCTGGAACAAGCCATGGAGCTGGAAACCACATTGACCACAGAAGGCTTCATGGATCCAGCTACATCGGAGCGCGCCGCCACAGCCATCGGTAAATCCTGAGCCGCGGGTAAATGAAGAGCGAGTATGAAGTGCCCTGTGGAAGTTCAGCATCGCGAATAGTGCCTGTTGATAGTCTTTCGCGTCCGAAATCTCTCCTGAAAACCGATCCAGTGCAGCGATTCTCATAAATATCTGCCGAAATCATTCAAGTTTTAATTGATGAGCCCATTAGCAGAAGTAATTTCCTTTCTTTCGCGTTAAGCTATGCGGACACTAATTTCAGTGTGAGATTTGCCTAGAGGGAGAGGATAATGCCAATAAAATATATTGTCGCTTGCGACGGAAGTCCCGCTTCCGCCCGAGCTCTAGATTTTGCCATAGACCACGCGAATACGACCGGGGCTTCGATCCTGGTGGCACACGTACTCGAATGGTCACCCTATTCATTTTTAACCCCTGAAGAAATCGAAGAACGGCACAAGCGTCGCGGTGAAGAACTTGATCGCGCCAAGAAGGCGCTGGTTGATCCCATTGTCTCTGCGGCTGCAGCCAAGGGAGTAGCGATAGATACGGTGATCAAGTACGGCCACGTTGCGGATACCCTGGCGGCAATCGCCAGTAGCGAAGGCGCGGCGCAAATGTTTATCGGGCGTACCGGTCAGACCAGCCTGAAGACGCGTCTATTCGGTTCGGTAGCCTCGACTATCGCCCAGATTGCGCCGGTGCCCTGCACCATCGTTCCCTAATCAAAACAGGATAATTACAATGAATAAAAGCAAAATAACAGCAGGAGTCTTCGCCATGGGGCTGGCGTTTATATCAAGCCCTGTCTTTGCCCAGACGGTAGATGAAAAGGTTAACCAGATCTTTGCAAGCGCCACCGGTTGGTTTGTAAATTTTATTTTCAGTCCATTCCCGGGAACCAGTTTTCCGTGGATTGTTGCCTGGCTGGTAGTCGCGGCGACGATATTTACCTTTTATTTCGCGTTTATACAATTTCGCGCCTTTAAACATTCGATTTCGCTGGTCAAGGGTGATTACTCGGATCCGAACGATGCCGGTGAAGTGAGCCACTTCCAGGCTCTGGCCACTGCGCTTTCGGGCACAGTCGGACTCGGAAATATCGCGGGTGTGGCGGTAGCTGTCGGTATCGGTGGTCCCGGTGCAACCTTCTGGATGATTCTGGCGGGTTTGATGGGTATGGCTTCGAAATTCACCGAATGTACCCTCGGTGTCAAATATCGAAATGAATATGCGGATGGCACCGTTTCCGGTGGCCCGATGTATTACCTCACCAAAGGTTTTGCAGAACGTGGTTTACCCGGTGGCAGGGCTCTTGCCATATTGTTTTCGATATTTTGTATTCTCGGTGCACTCGGTGGCGGCAACATGTTTCAGGCCAACCAGGCTCACCAGCAAATAGCAGGCATCACCGGGGACTATCCCGGATGGATTACCGGCATCATTTTTGCCGGTGTGGTTTTTGCGGTTATCGTCGGTGGCTTGAAGTCTATCGCTAAAGTGACAGAGAAGGTGGTTCCTTTTATGGGTGTCCTGTATGTCATAACTGCGCTGATCATTATTCTGGTTAACTACGACAAGATAGGCTGGGCTTTTGGTCAAATCTTCGAAGGTGCTTTCACTGGCCTGGGTGTCGCCGGAGGCATGGTGGGTGCTCTGATACAGGGATTCAAACGTGCTGCATTCTCCAACGAGGCGGGTGTTGGTTCGGCTGCGATCGCGCACTCCGCGGTTCGTACCAAGGAGCCAATCACCGAAGGATTCGTATCCTTGCTCGAGCCTTTCATTGACACGGTTGTCATCTGCACCATGACTGCTCTGGTAATTATTATTACCGGTCAGTTAGTGATAGATCCGGCTACCGGACACTATGTTACCGAAGGGGGTCGTATAGTGACCGCGACAGGTGCCTCTGGCGTAGGATTAACCTCTGCCGCGTTCGAAAGCGCGTTTAGCTGGTTCCCCTATGTGCTCGCGGTTGCGGTGGTATTGTTTGCCTTCTCGACGATGATTTCCTGGTCTTACTACGGTCTCAAGGCCTGGACTTACCTGTTTGGCGAAGGCAAGAACAAGGAAATCGCTTTCAAGGTAATGTTCTGCATCTTCGTGGTCATCGGTGCTGCGGCCAATCTCGGTCCGGTTATCGACTTCTCCGACGCGGCGATATTTGCGATGGCGGTGGTTAATATCACCGGACTTTACTGTCTCATGCCTGTGGTGAAGAAAGAGCTGAAGAGTTACCTCGATCGTCTGGAGTCGGGTGAAATCAAGAAGTTCAAGAACTAGGCAATACAACAACGGGCGCATTGCGCCCGCTATCAGGATGAAAGGGGCGGTGACAGATGATATTTTCTTATCTCTGTCACTACCCCTTTTTTTTTGATTGATGTCAGACAGAATTAGAATTGTTTCCTGGAACATCCGCGCCGGTGGTGGCCGGCGTGCCGAGGGCATACTCGCCCAGCTATTGCAGTGGCGTCCAAACATCATTTGCCTGAACGAGTTTCGCGCTACCCCGGCCAGTCAGTGGCTTGCGGCCAGCCTTGCCGAAGCCGGTTTTGGCTATCAACAGAGCAGTGTCAGCACAAAAATACCGGCGAAAAATGCGCTGTTGCTCGCCAGCCAGTTTCCATTGCAGCAACTTCGCCTGGCTAAGATGCCGAAAAACGCGCAGCGCTGGTTACTTGCCAGCATCGATACGCAACCACCGATCACGCTGGGATTGATGCACGTGCCCAACTACACCACGCCGAAGCTGAAGTACCCCTATTTGAATTCGCTGTTACGCATGGTCAAGTCCTGGGACTCAGGTCCCGCTCTGCTGCTCGGCGACAGCAATTGCGGCAAGCGCGGCATCGATGAAGAAAAGCCTTCGCCGCCCAGGTTCCAGCGCGAACACGACTGGATCGTCGGCATGGAGCGGCGCGGTTGGGCGGATTCGTTTCGACAGTTGCACGGCGACCGCCGCGAATACAGCTGGTATTCGCATCGCAATAATGGCTTTCGGCTCGACTACGCCTTCGCCTGTCCGCGCTTGACCCCGGCGCTAAGCGAGGCGCGCTATGTCTGGGGAGTTAGTGACGAAGAACCCGATCGGCGCGAGGGCCTGAGCGATCACGCGGCGTTGTTGCT
Source organism: uncultured Gammaproteobacteria bacterium (assembly GCA_963976575.1). Classification (GTDB taxonomy): domain Bacteria; phylum Pseudomonadota; class Gammaproteobacteria. Next base: position 11,818 of record CAXBMV010000016.1, read on the forward strand.
GGAACTGGATGCCTGCAAAATCGTTCGTCTGCCATAAGCCTGATCTGTCCCCTGCTAGCCGGGGTACAGGCTGGCAAAAACCGCCAGCGATACCAGGGCTGCCAGCAATTGCAGCCCTGGCGCCGAAAACAGGTGCCCGAGAAAACCTTTTTTGCCCTCGAAGTAAAGGCTGTCGATTAACATCAGTGCAGCGAGTGCGAGGCGCTTGCGTTCCGGATCCAGCGGAGTGTTGAAGTGGAGGCTGAATTTATCCGCATCGGTATAGGCTTCTTTTAACAGGCCACTCCATTTTTTCGAGATGACGCCAACCTTGCTGCGGCCGTTGTAGAGGTAAAAAGTCCAGGGTTTCAAGAGCGGACCTACCAGGCGTAGCATCTCGGTATTTTTCATGTTTTTCGCCGAAACCACACGGTTGAAATAAGAAAAGCGACGGCTGATTCTTCCTCTTTGCAGACCGGTTTCGTCATGCACATCGACGCTGTGAAAATACAGCCGGGCCTTGCGGTATATGCGGAAAATAATCTTGCCCTGTTCGTCGGTGAGTTCCATGGTAAAGGTGTAGAGCAAGCCGAAAAGATTTCTACCGAGTATGGAAAGTCCGGAGGCATTGAGTTCTTCTATATGCCATTTACCCTGCACCGCGTTTTCCGGCCGTATAGTTATACTGTATTCATTTTTCCGCTCGAAGCTGAATATAGCCTCGGTTAAATGGTACTTCTGGTCGACCTCAAAGCTGCGTATGTTACCTAGTTTTTGCTCAAGACTGGCCGAGGCACTGGCCACTTTTTGCTGGCTAATTTCGTTTTCGCTCTGGCGCGCCTGAAAGCGGGCGAAGATGATGCCACAACTACTGCATTCGTCTGATTCTGGTTGAGCCACGCCGCACCTGGGGCATGCAAAAGAAGGTTTTTCCGGAGTCGTCGTCGGCAGCTTGCTGTCGTGTACCGCCCGATAATACAACTGGATGCGTTCCAGTTCACCCGGGTCCAGCCAGATGCCGCCGCAGCCCTGGCAGTAATCGACCTCGGCCGCGCCGAGTTCACCGTAGCTTTTCAACTGCATATTCAATTTGCATTTCGGGCATTTTTTTACGCCTTCGACGTTGATGCCGGAGCCGGACCCGCTTTCCATCGGAACAGAAATCTCGTGGGATTCTTCGATATTGCGCAGGTTTTTCCTGCCCATGAAAAAGCCGTTACAGTCGGTGCACAGTCCGACTTTTTCACCTTCGTAACGCGTGATCTTGAGCGCTTTATTGCATAAGGGGCAGGGTAAACTCATTATTTTTATCGTTTATCTCATGGATATTTAACTGGCAGTATCGATTGAATCGAAAAGCGATTCAATATGTACCCGGTGAATGCTTTGATTCGATGAAAAAACCGGCAGCGCACCGACTCGGACCTGCGCCAAATTAATCCTGTTTAAGCCAGTCCAGCGTCTGCGCCGTGGGCAGAGTCGGAAAATACTCGGCACCGACATAGCCCTGGTAACCTAGCGAGTCGATCAATTCGAACATTGCTTCGAAGTCGATGCTGCCGAGGCCCGGCTCGGTGCGCCCGGGTACATCGGAAAACTGGATATGGCCGACCCGATGGATGACGTCTCGCAGGCTGCTATGCAGGACGCGGCCCATCATTTTCTCGTGGTAAAGATCATATTGCATCTGCAGTTTGATATCGGGCATGGCTTCGATCAATGCCAGTGCCTGCTGCGCGCTGGACAGGTAAAAACCGGGCAGGTCGATTGTGTTAACCGGTTCGGTGAGCAGCTTGATGCCCAGTTCGCGGGTGACTTCGTCGGCCTTGCGCAGGCTGGAGCGGAATACGGCTTCGCAGAGCGCCTGCTCGTGACTGGCATCGGGTCGACCTGCGAGCAGGTTCATCGCCACCGGCTGCAGAACTTCGGCATAGCGCCTCGCATGCTGCAAGGCCAGTTCAAACTCCGCCTCACGACCCGGCACCGCGGCCAGCCCCTCGCCGCCACTGAGCAAATCACCGACCGGGAAGTTCATCAGTACCAATGGCATGGCGTGGGCGTCGAGTTCGGCGCGTAGCTGCGCCGGGTCCTCGTCGTAGGGAAACTGCAGTTCTATCGCATCGAAGCCAGCCGCGGCGGCGAGGCCAATGCGCTCGGCAAACGGCGCTTCGCGAAACAGGGTGCTGATGTTGGCGGAAAATCTGGGCATTGGTTAAGCTTACCCGAATCAAACAGGGTTACTTAATAGTATGTTTCAATTTATGCGCGACTGGATCGATCGGCGTGTGATCCAGCGCTCCAGTATTACCAGTGCTCAGTGGGACGAGGCTTTTGTGTCGCTGCCGTTATTGCAAGGATTGAGCACTCAAGAAAACCGGTATTTGCGCGAACTCGCGATTCTGTTTATGCATCGTAAATCCTTCAAGGGTGCGCACGGCCTTATAGTAACCGAGGCGATGGCATTGATAATTGCATTGCAGGCCTGTCTGCCGATATTGCAACTCGGGTTGAGGGTTTACAGCGGCTGGTCTTCGATAATTGTTTATCCATCCGGATTTTCGCCCAGGCGGGTAGTGCGCGACGAATACGGCGTCGAACATTTTGTACAGGATGAATTGTCCGGTGAAGCCTGGGAGGACGGGCCGGTGATACTGGCCTGGGACGAAACCGCGATTGCAGGAGAAATCGATGGCCACAATCTGGTCATCCACGAATTTGCGCACAAACTGGACATGCAAAACGGCGAGGCCAATGGGTTTCCGCCGCTGCACCGGGGAATGAATGCGGAAGTCTGGACGCGGCATTTCAGCGCTGGCTATGAAGACTTTGCACGACATTGCGACGACGGCGAAGACCTCGGCATAGATTGCTACGCAGCGACTTCTCCGGCGGAGTATTTCGCGGTGCTCAGCGAAGTGTTTTTCGAGCGCCCGCAGCTATTGCAGCGCCGCTACTCCGCGGTATTCGAGCAGTTGCGCCAGT
>CAXBMV010000017.1:0-14558 GCA_963976575.1 uncultured Gammaproteobacteria bacterium
TCGGCGAAGCGCATGATCTGGATCGGCATGCTCAGCGGTGGTGCCATGGCCGGGATAGCCGGCATGTCCGAGGTTGCGGGGCCTATGGGGCAGATTACCGAGCACGTCTCCAACAACTACGGTTTTGCAGCAATTATTGTCGCCTTCGTCGCCCGCCTCAATCCGGTGGGAATTTTCTTTGCCAGCCTGCTGATGGCCCTGCTCTATCTCGGTGGCGAGCAGGCCCAGCAATACATGAACCTGCCTTCCTCTATATCCAATGTTTTCCAGGGCATGCTGCTGATATTTCTGCTCGGCTCCGATGTCTTCATCGGTTATCGGCTGCGCTGGAAGGAGGCGACTGCCTGATGGATAGTTCGATTATCAGTTCAATTTTAATAGCGACCATCATTGCCGGAACGCCGTTGATTATCGTCGCGCTTGGGCAGTTGGTGGCGGAAAAGTCGGGGGTATTAAACCTCGGTGCCGAGGGCATGATGGCGATGGGCGCAGTGGCCGCCTTCGCGGTGACCCTGCACAGCGGCAGTCCCTGGCTCGGCGTCATCGCCGGCATGCTCGCCGGTGCCGCGATGTCGGCCATATTTGCCTTCGTGGTATTGACCCTGATGGGCAACCAGGTCGCCAGTGGGCTGGCGTTGTCGATACTCGGCGTCGGCCTGTCTGCATTTATCGGCAAGCCTTACGAGTCAGAGATACTCAGCAGCGTGGCGAGCATACGTATTCCATTGCTGGCCGATATTCCGATCATCGGTAACGCGCTGTTTAATCAGCAGTCGCTGGTTTATTTTTCCTGGATATTGTTTGCCGCTATCGTCTGGTTTCTCTATCGCAGCCGGCCCGGGCTGGTATTGCGCGCGGTCGGCGAGTCGCCCTCGTCGGCGCATTCCATCGGTTACCCGGTGATCCGTATTCGCTACATGGCGACTCTGTTTGGCGGTGCCATGGCCGGTGCTGGCGGTGCCTTTCTGTCGGTGTTTTATACACCCTTGTGGGTAGAGGGTATGGTCGCCGGGCGCGGCTGGATCGCGATTGCGTTGGTGGTGTTTGCCACCTGGCGTCCGTTCCGGGTATTGGTGGGGGCCTATTTGTTTGGCGGAGTTATGGTGGTGCAACTGTTTGTTCAGGGATCGGGTATGGAAATCAATATTCCGTCGCAGCTTCTTTCGGCCTTGCCTTATCTCGCGACCATCATCGTGCTGGTGATTATCTCGCGAAACCAGAACACGGTGCGCCTGAATGCACCGGTTTCCCTGGGGTTGCCTTATCGGCCGGAATCCTGAAAAGGCTTAGTCTGAAGCGTCCATTCCGATATGATGCAGGGGTTCGAGCGCTGATTATCCAGGGCACAAAACTTTAAACATAATAAAACCCGGGAGGGTGAGAAATGAGAGCGACAAGTAAATACCTTAACAAGCTGACACTGGCGAGCCTCGCCGCAATGTTTGCATTGATGTCCGCATCAGCTCAGGCGGTCGAGAATGTCGGCTTTGTCTATGTCAGCCCGATCGGAGATGCCGGCTGGACTTATCAGCATGACCTCGCGCGCCAGCAGGTGGAAAAAGAAACCGGCGTGACTACCAGTTATGTTGAAAACGTCGCCGAGGGAGCTGACGCCGAGCGCGTTATCCGTGAAATGGCGAAACGTGGCGACAAGGTGATTTTTGCTACCAGTTTCGGCTACATGAATTACGCGCTTAAGGTGTCCAAGAGCTTCCCGAAAACAGCGTTCGTACATGCCACCGGTTACCAGATGGGTAAAAACATGGGCCTGATCAACGCGCGTTTTTACGAGGGCCGTTACCTCACCGGCGTGATCGCTGGTGAAATGTCCAAATCGAATGTGCTGGGTTATGTTGCCGCATTCCCGATTCCGGAAGTCCTGCAGGGCATAAACGCTTTTATCAAGGGCGCGCGCAGCGTCAATCCGAAGGCTGAACTACGCGTTATCTGGGTGAATTCCTGGTATGACCCGGGTAAGGAGCGCCAGGCGGCGCAGACGCTGATGTCACAGGGTGCCGACGTGATTACCCACCACACCGATTCCACCGCGGTGGTACAGGCTGCCGAAGAACAGGGCAAGTATGCCTTTGGCTATCACTCGGACATGGCCAAGTATGGTCCGAAGGCACATTTGACCGCGACCACCCATCTGTGGGGCGATTATTACGTGAAGACGGTTAAAGAAGCCCTCGCCGGCACCTGGAAGCCGAGCAATGTATGGGGAGGCTACAAGGAAGGCATGATCAAGCTGGCTCCCTTGAACAGCGCTATTCCTGCAGAGTTGCGCGCCCGTATCCTCGACATGGAAAAGCAAATGGCGAACGGCAGCCTGCATGCCTTTGCCGGGCCGGTTATCGACCAGAACGGCAAGCAAGTAGTGGCCGCGGGCAGCAACTTGAGTGACCAGCAGTTAGGTCAAATGAATTACTACCTGCAGGGCGTGGTCAGCAAAATTCCTAACTAGACGTAGCATGCACCACCCCCCGGGAGTGCCCCGGCGGGTGGGGTAAGGCGAGGTGCAATCCTATGGAAGCTTATTTAATCGACTGGGGTAATTTATTGCTGCGCTGGTTGCACCTGATCAGTGGTGTCGCCTGGATAGGCGCTTCGTTTTATTTTGTCATGCTCGACAGTTCGCTGAGCAAGCCGGCCAGACCCTCGGATGTTGAGCGCGGCGTCAGCGGAGAACTCTGGGCGGTGCACGGTGGCGGCGTCTACCAGAGCCAGAAATACTTGCTGGGGCCGATTGGTGAACCGCTGGCGCAAAACCTGCACTGGTCGAAATGGGAGGCTTACACCACCTGGTTATCCGGCATGGGTTTGCTCGCGGTGATCTACTGGTTTGGTGCGAAAACCTATTTAATCGATCAGCAAGTCATGGCGCTAAGTCCGATGGCTGCGGTTTCGCTGAGTATCGCCTTTCTCGTCGGTGGCTGGATTGTTTACAACCTGTTGTGCAAACTGTTGCGCGGCAAGGACAGGATTCTGGCGGCCTTGATATTCCTGCTGGTTTCGCTGGCTGCCTGGGCGCTGTTCCAGTTCTTCAGTGCCAGAGCCGCCTATTTGCACGTCGGCGCAGTGATGGGAACCATCATGGCGGCCAATGTGTTTTTTCATATTATCCCCGGACAGAAAAGAGTCGTCGCGCAAATGCGTGCCGGCGAAACTCCCGATAGCGAACCCGGTGTCATCGGTAAACAGCGTTCGGTACACAATACTTATTTCACCCTGCCAGTGTTGTTCATCATGATCAGCAACCACTACCCGATGACCTACAGCCATCCACAGGGTTGGCTGGTGCTGATATTCATCATGCTGGCCGGGGTGCTGATACGTCAGTACTTCGTAATGCGTCATAGCGGCAAGGCGAGTCCTTTACTGCCGGTCGGCGGAGTGTTGCTGCTGCTGGCTATGATCTGGTACCTGAGCCCGGCGAGTGTTGACGACAGTGCCAGTGCCGGCATTAGCGATGCCGAAATCGCACAGATAATCGATGCCCGTTGCGTCGCCTGCCATGCCAGTAAACCAACTCAGCCCGGCTTTGCCGAGGCGCCGCTAGGGTTGATGCTGGAGAGCATGGAACAAATCCACAATAACGCCGATCGCATCGCCGTGACCGTGCAAACCCGCTACATGCCGATAGGAAACCTGACTGCAATGACCGACCAGGAGCGCAGCAGTATTGCCAGCTGGTATTCGCAGCGACAGCAGTAAGCCGGTATGACGCTGACCCCTGTGCAATTGAACACGTCTAATTGCGATATCGCGGTTCGTGCAGACTTTCTCCATTTTCTCGATGACCCCGGCCAGGATGAGCGCGCCTGCGAGCATATCGAAGACGGCATCATGATTCTGCACCAGGGTAAAATCCAGGCGCTTGGAGTAGCCAGCGAATGGCTGGATCACCTGCCAGACGGCTCGGCGCTTTACGATTATTCCGGTCATCTGGTGATGCCCGGATTCATCGATGCGCATACGCATTACCCGCAAACCGAAATGATCGCCAGCCACGGCGCGCAACTACTCGACTGGCTGAAGAATTACACTTTTCCCAGCGAAATGCGTTTTTCCGATCGCAGCCACGCCGACGATATCGCCGATTTCTTTTGTCAGCAAATGATGCGCAACGGCACCACCACCAGCGCGGTATTCGCTACCGTGCACCCGCAGTCGGTAGACGCGATATTTAGCGCGGCACAAAAGCTCGATCTCTGCCTGATTGCAGGCAAGGTAATGATGGACAGGAATGCGCCCGCGGAGCTGCTTGATACTGCAGAGTCCAGTTACCAGCATAGCGCTGAGTTAATCGAGCGTTGGCATGGCGTCGGCCGCGCTCACTACGCGGTGACACCGAGGTTTGCACCCTGTTCCAGCGAGGCGCAGCTAAGCGTTTGCGGGCAATTGCTGCAGGAATATCCAGGGCTATACCTGCAATCGCATGTCGCCGAAAACCTCGACGAGGTTGCCTGGGTGAAACAGTTATTCCCGAAGCAACGCAGTTACCTCGACGTCTACGATAGTTTCGGCTTGCTCGCAGAGCGCTCGATTTACGGCCATTGTATCCATCTCGACGAGGAAGACAGGGAGCGCATGTCGCAAAGCGGTGCCACGATTGCCTTCTGCCCGACTTCGAACCTGTTTCTGGGCAGCGGGCTGTTTGATTTGGAGGCCGCGGCTGCTCACGGCATCGCACTCGCACTGGCCAGCGATGTTGGCGCCGGCACCAGTTTCAGTATGTTGCAAACCTTGAACGAGGCTTACAAAGTTTGCCAGATGGCCGGGCAATCTCTGAGCGCTTATAGCGCTTTCTATCTGGCCACGCTGGGTGGCGCCAAAGCACTGCACTTGCAACAGTCGCTGGGTAATTTTGCCATCGGCAAGGAGGCCGATTTCGTCGTGCTTGATTTGCAGTCCACGCCATTGATGCAGCGGCGCATGGCGCGCGCCGAATCCTTGCAGGAGCGCCTCTTCGCTTTGATGATGCTGGGTGATGACCGTTGCGTGCTGGCTACCCACGTGATGGGCAAGCGTCAATATCTGCGGGGACAGGCATGACTATCCTGTTCATAGAGAATGCAACCTGCCTGGTAACCATGGATGCCGACCGTCGCGAGATTAAAAGCGGATCTATAATTATCCGCGATAATGTGATTGCTATGGTCGGCAGCAGTGCGGAAGCGCAGGCCTGGCTGACAAGCAGGAAGCTTCAGCCCGACCAGCGCGTCGATGCCATTGGATGCGTGGTAACGCCGGGGCTGGTGAATTGTCATCATCATCTGTACCAGACGCTGACGCGCAGCATAGGCACGGCGCAGGGAAAATCGCTGTTCGACTGGTTGCAAACCCTGTACCCGATCTGGGCACAGATGGATGCCGAGGCGGTATACACCAGTGCCCGCCTGGGTCTGGCCGAGCTCATGCTATCCGGGGCCACTACGGTTGCCGACCATCTATACCTGTTCCCCAACGATGTTCGCCTCGACGACGAAATTCGTGCTGCTCGCGAACTCGGTGTGCGCTTCCACCCGACACGCGGCAGCATGAGTCTGGGGCAGAGCAAGGGTGGCTTGCCACCCGACGAAATCTGCGAAGACGAGGCCGATATACTGCGCGACTGCGCCAGGGTTATAGAGGAGTTTCACGACCCGTCTGAATACTCCATGCTACGTATTGGTCTGGCACCCTGCTCACCCTTCAGCGTGACCGCAAAACTGATGCGACAAAGCGCGGCGCTGGCGCGGCAACATCCGGGAGTGCGCCTGCATACCCATCTTGCCGAAACCATCGACGAGAACCGTTTCTGCGAGGCGCAGTTCGGCATGCGCCCGCTGGCTTACATGGAAAGCCTTGGCTGGACCGGCGATGATGTCTGGTTTGCGCACATGGTGCACCCGGACAGTGATGAAATTCAGCTCCTCGCGAAAAGCCTCAGTGGCGTATGCCATTGCCCCAGCAGTAATATGATTCTGGCTTCCGGCATAGCGCCGATCAGGGAAATGCGCGATGCCAGTGTCAGGGTCGGACTCGGTGTCGATGGTTCGGCGAGCAACGATGGTAATCATATGCTCGGTGAGGCGCGTCAGGCGATGCTGCTGCAACGCGTCGGCTGGCCCGGTTTCGAGTCCACTGCGGATCGATTCTCCGCCCGTGAAGCGCTGGAACTGGCCACTCTGGGAGGGGCCTCGGTACTCGGACGTGACGATATCGGTAGTCTCGAAGTCGGCAAGGCCGCCGACCTGGTGGCGTTTCGCATCGATGGTATCAACCATGCCGGCGCCGCTGGTGACCCGGTTGCGGCTCTGTTGACCTGCGCACCGGCTAGTGCCTGGTTGTCGGTGATCAATGGTCGCATAGTGCTGCAACAGGGTCAGATACTGCATCTCGACCTGGCGGAACTGGTGCTACAGCACAATCACCAGTCGCAGCGCCTGCTGAGTAAGGCTGCCGTCTAAAACCGAAGGCAGATTATTCATTAACGCATTTGTTTCTGGTCGTCGCTCGCAGGCTGTGACAGAATCGGGTACTTGTTTCCGGGAGAATGGCGTCTAGTGGACAAGGTTTATATCACCGCACAGCAATTGCTCGAGGACTCTTTCCGCCTCGCTCAGCAGGTATACAAAGACGGATTCAAGCCACATTTTATCGTTGGAATCTGGCGTGGCGGTGCACCGGTCGGCATCGCAGTACAGGAGTACTTTGAGTATAAGGGTGTCGAGACCGACCATATTTCGGTGCGCACCTCTTCCTATTACGGTATCAACAAGCAATCCAAGAAAATTCGTGTGCACGGATTACACTATCTGATCGAAAACGCCAACGCCGACGATGGCTTGCTCATCGTCGATGATGTATTCGATTCGGGCCGTAGCGTAGACGCATTGATCAAGCAGATTCGAGTGCAATCGCGGATGAACGCTCCCACCGACATACGCGTTGCCTGTCCCTGGTACAAGCCGAGCAAATCTGCGGTTAATTTCGAACCGGATTATTACCTGCATGAAAGCGAAGAATGGCTGGTGTTTCCACACGAGCTGGCCGGACTGGAGAAATCTGAAATCGCCTCCGGCAAGCAGGATTTGTGTAATATTCTGGAATTGTTCGACTAGTTTTCACCCGGAAATAATAATGGGGTCGGACTTAAATGTTTAACTTTGTTAGTATAGCCAATCTATGATTACTTCGATCAGATTGATTTACTGCATCGGTTGTTTTCTGCTGATACTGGGCCTGGGTATTACCTGGACTCAGCTAAGCAGGTCCGCCAGCGATACAGAGCAGCGACTGTTGGTTGGCGATCTGCTTCGCGCCGAGGCATTGGCTCTGGAACGACGCCTGGCGCGCTCGCTGTCATCTACTTATTTTCTCGCGCTGGAAATACAACAGCATAGCGGTGAGTTTGAGGATTTTGAAAGCTATGCGGCGCAGGTAATCGAATTACTCGGAGGTATATCCAGCCTGCAGCTAGCCCCGGATGGTATTGTCAAACAAACCTATCCACTTGCAGGAAACGAGGCGGCACTCGGGCTGGACCTGTTTGCCCATGAACTGCGAAGTAAGGCAGCAATGCTGGCGATTGAAAACCGGGAACTCACTCTGGCAGGGCCGTTCGAGCTGGCGCAGGGCGGGGTGGCGATGATCGGGTTTAATCCGGTGTTTATTTTTGTCGAAGGCGAAGAGGAGTTCTGGGGATTTATCCTGGTCCTTATCGACTTCGATGAACTGGTTTCCAGTGTGGAACTGCGCCAGTTGCAATCCAGGGGATATAGCTACCAATTGCAACGCTTGGGTTCAGAAGGTGAGGCAACCAGTATCATCGCCCAATCGGAATCAACGCTGACGGAGAATAAACTAAGCCAGGAAATTATTGTTCCCAATGCAAACTGGGTCCTGACTATCAGTCCTGCCCGTAGCGGATTGCTGGAAAGCAATATTCCCGGATACCTGTTGAGCCTGGCATTTGCACTGCTACTTAGCTTTCTGCTTTTTTGCGGACTGAAGAGTAATCAGATGTTGCGCGATGCGCGAAACGTCGCGCTTCGGGCAAACATAGCCAAGGACGAGTTCCTTGCAGGTATCAGCCATGAAATTCGCACGCCACTCAGCGGTTTGATTGGTGTAGTGCAGCTGTTAAGGCGAACCACGCTGGATCGCAATCAGGCGCGCTATGTCGATACCGCATCCAGCTCCGGTGCCATGCTGTTGGCTATAATCAGCGACCTGCTGGATTATTCGCGACTGGATTCCGGCAAGTTTGCCATCAGGACGGAGAGTTTCGACCTCGTTGTCCTGATCGAGGACGTCGCATATATGCTTGCGCCGGAAGCCAGACGCAGCAAGCTCGAGTTGGTCAATGATATCGATCCGCAGATACCGCATATGATTAACGGTGATCCTGTGCGCCTGCGCCAGGTATTGAATAATCTGATCAATAATTCGATCAGGTTTTCCGACCCGGGGGTACTTCTTGTCTATGCCCGCATTGAAAATGGCATGGTGCAAGTCGGTATACGCGACAGTAGTCCCTGCTTTGGAGACGAGCAAATGAAAGATGCTCTTCCAACAATCGACAATGACCAGGGATGTTTACGACGTCGATCAGATAATGCAGGGATCGGGCTGACGATTTGCCGACGTCTGATCGAAGCAATGGGAAGCCATCTGGTGATAGAAAACAATGAACACGACGGCAATCATTTCTATTTCCAACTGGCAATCGACCCCAGCAAGGCTGAAAGCTACGACTGGAAATCTCCCCAGGCGCTGCAGGATTTAAGCATCGCTGTGCTCAGCCCGGTCGCGGCGAGACGAGTTGCCTTCGCAAAAATACTGAGTTCCTGGCAGGTAAAGTCATTCGAAACGGTGGATTTTGATTGCGAGAAATCCCTGGGTTTGCCGCCCCTGGATCCCTGTGATCTGGTGATTATCGACCAGCTGGAATCCGAACAAAAAGTTAACGAGGCCATAGAGAATTTACGCAATAACAGCGCCTGGCGTAATACCCGGGTAATCCACCTGGTACCGCATGGTGCGGAGCTGAACACCGGCCTCGCCGACGACAGGGTCAACAAACCGGTACTGCGTCAGCAACTCTATTCCGCGCTCATGGATATCATTTATCGCCAGGCTTACCAGCAGGAATACCGGAGCAGCGAAGAATCCGGCGTGGGTGAACCCCCGGGGCTGCTGGCGGACCAGCGTATATTATTGGTCGAAGATAACCCGATCAATAAGATGATTGCACTGGAAATTCTCGAAGAGACCGGTGTCACGGTCGATGTAGTGATGGATGGAGCTCAGGCAGTGGCGCAGGTGCAGAACCAGCACTACGACCTGGTGTTGATGGATATTCAATTACCGGTAATGGATGGTTACGAGGCGACACGTCAGATTCGTAAGCTGGGCGGGAGTTATGCCGAGATACCGGTGCTTGCAATTACCGCCTATGCCCAGGAGGCCGATGCTGCCAAGAGCGTCGCCGCGGGCATGAACGATCATATTACCAAGCCCTTCGACCCCGACGAGTTTATCGACATTATTGTCGACCATATCAGGGGACGGAAATGAAGCGGTTTCGCAGCCTGCTGTTGCTATGCCAGCGCGGATAGCCTTCGAATTTCTGTTTCAGCAAAGCAATTCCCTTCCTGTGACAGCGCCTGAGACCCTGCTGAGCCTGAGTCAGTCAGCTTTTTGTTCGAATATGGATTGAACATCTTTCCAGGCACTGCTGATATGTCGGCGCATCAGTAATTCCGCCAACTCTTCATCGTGCGCGGCAATCGCGTTGGCGATCTGGCGATGCTGGTTGAGCGTAGTTAGCGCAGGTTCCAGTGCTGGCTTGAACTGGCGACGACACATGCGCACCAACTGATATAGCTCTCCATTCAGTTTTTCCAGAATCCACTGATTATCGCTGGCGCGAACGATGCGGGAGTGAAAGTCGAGGTCGGTCTCGCTTTGCAGGTAGGAACTGGTTTCGCTTTGATCGATGCCGAGCGCTTGCTGGTCGAGCAATTTAAACAGGTCGTCTATGTCTTCGTCTGACATCAGGCGGGCTGCCAGCCTCGCTGCCATGCCCTCCAGCGGTTCCCGTGCTGTATAGATATCCTGCATCATTTTCATATCCAGGCTGACGACGCGCGAACCGGCATGCGGCCCCCGCAGGATCAACTTCATCTGTTCGAGGCGGTGAATGGCCTCGCGCAGCGGCCCGCGACTGATGCCGTATTTCAGCGCCAGATCGGATTCCACAATTTTGGCACCTTGCTCCAGCCGGCCATTGAGGATGTCCAGTTTGATCGCCTGATAGGCCCGGCTGGCCAGGGTGGGTGGATCCAGACTTTGATCAAGGCGGGTGCTTAGGTTATTTTCAAGCATGCATTGTTGACAATATTTATCCAAAAGATTGGATTTCACGAGAAATATGCTCAGTTACATCTTTATTGTCAACAATATTCCCCGGGCGCAGACTACTGTATAATCGCAGACCCTCGTCAGGTCTGATTTTGCCAGGCTCTGCGAGAATCTATTTTCAGGATAGAATAATTTAATAGTGATTCAGATTATTAGGCGGAAACTTCAATAGTGAGTATATTGCAGCATCCACAATAATCAGATGAACCCCCGCTGGCGATGTTGATCTAATATCTTCCAGTACTATCTCGTAGCCACACTATAATGAAAGCCTCCGGTAAGCAGCTGCTGCTGGAGTTAAAACTGAGGACAAGCGATGAGCACAGAAAGCGTAACCCTGATCGACGATGCGACAGGTAAACAAATCAAGCTACCCCTGTTGACCCCGACCGCCGGCCCCAAGGTAATCGATATAGGTGCCCTGTATAAAGAGTTGGGATACTTCACTTACGACCCCGGTTTTATGTCCACCGCGAGCTGTTCCAGCGCGATCACTTTTCTGGATGGCGACAAGGGAATACTGCAATACCGCGGCTACCCGATCGACCAGCTCGCCGAGCATAGTTCTTACCTCGAAGTCTGCTTCCTGCTGCTCAATGATCGCTTGCCGAAAAAAGAGGAGCTAAGGAATTTCGAAAACGAAGTGACTCATCACACCATGTTGCACGAAGCCTTGAACAAGTTTTTCAGCGGCTTTCGTCGTGATGCCCACCCAATGGCGATCATGGTTGGTGTAGTAGGTGCGTTGGCTTCTTTCTACCACGACCACATGGATATCCATGATCAGGAACACCGCCTGATAACCGCTTACCGTCTGGTTGCAAAAATGCCGACGATCGCCGCACTGAGCTATCGATTCGCCACCGGCAAGCCGTTTCTTTATCCGCGCAATGATTTGAGTTACACCGAAAATTTTCTCTACATGATGTTTTCCATGCCCTCGGAAAACTACAAGCCTAATCCACTGCTGTCGAAAGCGCTGGATCTTATTATGATTCTGCACGCCGATCACGAGCAGAACGCCTCGACTTCGACGGTACGTCTCGCCGGCAGTTCCGACGCCAATCCCTTCGCCGCGGTTGCGGCAGGTATCGCCGCACTGTGGGGCCCTGCGCATGGCGGTGCCAACGAGGCGGTAATTCGCATGCTGATGGATATCAACGAATCCGGAAAACCGTTACAAGACTTCGTTGACCGCGCCAAGGACAAGGAAGATCCATTCCGCCTGATGGGCTTTGGACATCGTGTGTACAAGAATTACGATCCGCGCGCCAAGTTGATCCGCGAGATTTGTCACCAGTTACTGGAAGACATGGAAGCTACCGGCGAACAGCAAAAGTTGCTGGAGACTGCGATGGCGCTGGAAAAAGTGGCGCTGGAAGACGAGTATTTCGTCAAGCGCAACCTCTATCCCAATGTCGACTTTTACTCGGGTATTATCTTCCTCGCCATGGGCATTCCAATGAACATGTTTACCGTGATCTTCGCTATGGCCAGAACTATCGGCTGGATTGCGCAGTGGAACGAAATGATGGGTGATACCTCGACCAAGATTGGCCGCCCACGGCAGCTGTATAACGGCAAGGTCGACCTGGATTACGTACCTATAGAAAAGCGCTAGTTTTAACGCGTTTTATCTTTAAATCTTAACGAGTCACAAAAAATGTTACAGGCATACCGCAAGCATATCGATGAACGCGCCGCCGAGGGGATTCCGCCTTTACCCCTGGACGCGAAGCAAACCGCAGAACTGGTTGAGCTGATCAAGAATCCGCCGGCCGGCGAAGAGAATTACCTGATGGAACTGCTTTGCCACCACGTACCCGCTGGTGTCGACGAGGCCGCCTATGTGAAGGCTGGCTTTCTCGCGGCTATCCTCAGCGGTGAAGCCAGCAGCTCGTTACTCGACAAGGTCAGGGCCGTGGAAATCCTCGGCAGCATGCTCGGCGGTTATAACATCCTGCCGCTGATCACGGCACTGGATTCGGATGAAACCGCGCCGGCCGCGGTGGCTGCGCTGTCGCATACCTTGCTGGTGTTCGATGCCTTCCACGACGTCAAGGAAAAATCTGACGCCGGCAATGCCTACGCCACACAGGTGATCGAGTCCTGGGCGAATGCCGACTGGTTCACCAGTAAACCCGAGCTCGCCGAAAAAATAGCCGTTACCGTATTCAAGGTGCCCGGCGAAACCAATACCGATGACCTGTCACCGGCGCAGGATGCCTGGTCGCGTCCCGATATCCCGCTGCACGCCAACGCGATGTTGAAAAACCCGCGCGAAGGCCTGGAAGGTGATGCGCTGCAAAAAGTTGCCGAATTGAAAGCCCTCGGACACCCGCTCGCTTACGTCGGCGACGTTGTCGGCACGGGCTCCTCGCGCAAGTCTGCGACCAACTCGGTACTCTGGCATATGGGCCAGGATATTCCTTTTGTTCCGAACAAGCGTAACGGCGGTTACTGCTTCGGTAGCAAAATAGCGCCGATCTTTTTCAACACCATGGAAGACTCTGGCGCGCTGCCGATAGAGATGGATGTTTCCAAAATGGAAATGGGCGACGTTATCGATATTTACCCCTACGAAGGCAAGGCTACCCGCCACGATAGCGATGAAGTCATCGCCAGCTTCGAACTGAGCACCAATGTGCTCAAAGACGAGGTGCGCGCCGATGGCCGTATCCCGCTGATCATCGGACGCGGTCTTACCGATCGCGCGCGCAAGGCATTGAATCTTGAGCCCAGCGATATTTTCGAAAAGCCCCAGGCTGCTAAAGAATCCAGCCACGGCTACACCTTGGCGCAGAAAATGGTCGGCAAGGCCTGCGGTCTGCCCGGTGTACGCCCGGGTATGTATTGCGAACCGAAGATGACCACGGTGGGCTCGCAGGACACCACCGGGCCCATGACCCGCGACGAATTGAAGGATCTGGCCTGCCTCGGCTTTTCTGCTGATCTGGTGATGCAGTCTTTCTGTCATACCGCGCCTTATCCCAAACCGGTAGACGTGGTCACCCATCACGCCCTGCCGGATTTTATGCAAAATCGCGGTGGCGTATCCTTACGCCCCGGTGATGGCGTCATCCATTCGTGGATGAATCGTATGTTGCTGCCGGATACCGTAGGCACAGGTGGTGATTCGCATACGCGTTTTCCCATCGGTATATCCTTCCCGGCCGGTTCCGGGCTGGTTGCCTTCGCCGCGGCCACCGGTGTGATGCCGCTGGATATGCCGGAGTCGGTACTGGTGCGTTTCAATGGCGAAATGCAGCCCGGCATAACCCTGCGTGACCTGGTCAACGCTATTCCTTATGCCGCGATTCAGCGCGGTTTGTTGACCGTGGAAAAGAAAGGCAAGAAGAATGTTTTCTCTGGACGCGTGCTCGAAATCGAGGGCTTGCCGCAGTTGAAGGTCGAGCAGGCTTTTGAACTGTCCGATGCCTCGGCAGAGCGATCCGCCTCGGGTTGCAGCGTGAAGCTCGACAAGGAACCGATCATCGAGTACATCAACTCGAACATCATCATGTTCAAATGGATGATCAACGAAGGCTATGGCGATGTGCGTACGATAACGCGACGTATCGAGGAAATGGAAGCCTGGCTGGCTAACCCGGAATTGATGTCGGCCGATGCTGATGCCGAGTATGCCGAGATCATCGAAATCGATCTGGCGGAGATCACCGAACCTCTGCTGGCATGCCCCAACGATCCCGACGACATCAAGACCTTGTCGGATGTTGCCGGTACTAAAATCGACGAAGTATTCATCGGCTCCTGCATGACCAATATCGGTCATTTCCGCGCAGCCGGTAAACTGCTGGAAAAACTCGAAGAGCCTGTGGTGACGCGTCTGTGGATTGCACCGCCAACCAAGATGGACGAGGCACAATTGACCGCAGAGGGCTATTACTCGATTTTCGGTCGCAGTGGTGCGCGCACGGAAATGCCGGGCTGCTCGCTGTGCATGGGTAACCAGGCGCGTGTCGCCGAAAACTCGACCGTGGTGTCGACCTCGACGCGCAACTTCCCCAACCGTCTCGGCAAGGGTGCCAATGTTTATCTGGCCTCGGCCGAACTGGCCGCGGTGGCGTCTATCCTCGGCAAGATCCCGAGCATGGAAGAATACATGGCCTACGCCAACGACATCAACA
>CAXBMV010000018.1:0-14063 GCA_963976575.1 uncultured Gammaproteobacteria bacterium
TCTCTGGAATCGCGACCTTCTTGGCCTCGCGGATCGCCTGTTTCAACTGGTCGTATTCGTCACAGCCGAAAAAACAGTCTTTATCGAGAACCTGCAAACGCTGCCCGGCCTTATCGACCTGGCCTAGCAGAAGATATAGCTCACCCAGATATTCATTGGCAGCGCGATGCTCTGGTGCCTGGGCCAGCGCCTTTTGATAGTAATTCAACGCGATTTCGTAGTGACCGAGACGGCGGTGGCAAAAAGCGACCAGGTTGAGCAGATCGGCATTATCGGCATCCTCGGTCAGGGCCTTGTCGAGCAGTTTGATGGCTTGAGCAAATTTTTCCTGCGCAATCAAATCCTGGAACGGTTGCAAGCGGTTGTCTCGACCAGCATCATCACCAGCGGCTGCAATGCCGCTCTGTGAAAAAGTGGTAGCGAGTAACGCCAGTATGACAATGGTCAATAGCCGCATGTAACAACCCCCTTTAGCCTTGTTGGTATGTATTTGAACACGGAACTTCTCTTTTAAGCGATCACGCCGCTCGCTTTCAGTTTCGACATATCAGCTTCACTGAGGCCCAGCAGGTCCACCAGAACCTCCTGATTATGGCTCCCGAGTTTTGCGCCCGGCCAGCGCGTCGCCCCCGGAGTGCGGGTCAACTTTGGCAATATCGCGGGTATCTTCAGCGGTTTTCCATCGATCTCAACATTTTCAAACATCCCGCGCGCAACATAATGTGGGTCCTGGCTCATATCCTCGACATTATATATCGGCCCTGCAGGTACCCGAGCCTCATCGAGAATCTCCAGCAAATGCGCAGCGGGATGCTGTGCACACCAGCGCGATAGCTGTGCATCGATTTCAACTTCGTGTTTGACGCGGCCGGCATTGTTTACAAAGCGCGGATCCAGGGCCATCTGTTCTTCACCGGCGGCACGCATCAGACGTTGAAAAATAGAATCCCCGTTACCACCGATAACGATGAACTTGCCATCCTGACAGCGATAAGTGTTGGTGGGCGCAATACCGGTCAAGGTAGAGCCCGAAGGTTCGCGAATTACCGCGGCGCCATCGAACTCCGGCACTACCGCCTCCATCAGGTTGAACATCGATTCATACAGCGCAACGTCGACTACCTGCCCTTCCCCGCTACTCTGTTTTTCCAGCAAGGCGAGGGTAATGCCTAGCGCAGCGTGGATCCCGGAAATCGTGTCACCGATGCTGAGGTTGGGTCTGACCGGCACTTCTCCGGGGTGGCCATTGATGTACCGAAAGCCGCTAAAGCCTTCGCATACCGAGGCGAAACCGGGCTTGCTCGCATAAGGACCATCCTGTCCATAACCGGAAATACGGGCATAGACCAGCCCCGGATTGGATTGTTTGAACTGTTCCGGCCCAAGCCCCCAACGCTCCACCACGCCGGGACGAAAATTCTCTATGACCACATCTGCGCCCTCGATCAACTGCCTGACCAGCGCAACCCCCTGCTCGCTTTTCAGATCCAGGGTCACCGATTTCTTATTACGCGCAAGCGAATACCACCATAGCGATGTATCTTCACGCATTTCGCGCCATCCGCGTATCGGATCACCACCTTCTGGCGGCTCGATCTTGATGACTTCGGCGCCAAAATAACCGAGCATGCAGCCGGCAAACGGGCCAGCCAGTAGCTGCCCTAGTTCGATTACGCGAGGGGTGATTTTGCGTTCATGCCTGCTCCGTAGATTGATCAGGCCTGAAATATTACGCAGGAAGATCAGCTGTGACCAGTCGGAAACAGGCTTCTGGACTTATCCTGTCAAAAGGCTTTCCGCTATACTGCTGTCTTTTTGACCGACCACGCAGGAATCCACTATGCATGCAACGGAATGGCCGCAGCAGCCTACGGTACGATTATCGGTGCGCGAACTCTTTGCAATCGATAGCGATATGCAAGTCATGGCATTTGCCGAAACCGCCGACTATGTTCCCGCCGTCGATCCCGGCTATCATTTCAACACCGAGGTCACCATGGCCATACTGGCGGGATTCAGCCACAACCGGCGCGTGATGTTGCAGGGATTGCACGGTACCGGCAAGTCGACCCATATAGAACAGGTAGCAGCCCGCCTCAACTGGCCCTGCCTGCGGGTTAATCTCGACGGACATATCAGCCGCCTCGACCTGGTCGGCAAGGATACCATCGTGATTCGCGATAACCGCCAGGTAACCGAGTTCCAGGAGGGCATAGTACCCTGGTCGCTGCAGCGCCCTATCGCGCTGATTTTTGATGAATACGATGCCGGCAGGGCCGACGTCATGTTTGTCATCCAACGGCTGCTCGAACGCGACGGCAAGTTTGCCCTGATCGATCAAAATCGGGTACTCACTCCGCATCCTTTTTTCCGCCTGTTCGCCACCGCCAATACCGTCGGGCTCGGCAATAGCAGTGGCCTGTACCACGGTACACAATTGCTCAACCACGGTCAGATAGACCGCTGGAATATAGTTGCGACCCTGAATTATCTGTCCAGCGAAGAAGAAATGAGCATTGTGCGCTCGAGCGTGCCGGAGTTTAACAGCGCAGCACAGCTGAAACTGTTGAAGTCGATGGTCGCGATGGCGACCTTGACTCGCGAAGGCTTTGTCGTGGGCGACCTGTCCACGCTGATGTCGCCGCGCACGGTGATTTCATGGGCAGAAAATACGCTGATCTTTGGCGACCACGCGCTCGCCTTCAAGTTTTCCTTTCTGAATAAATGCGAAGAAGACGAACACCCGATTATTGCCGAATATTTTCAGCGCTGCTTTAACCAGGAACTCGACGATTCCTACCTGCACCTGCACGACCACGACTAGCTGGAAGCGCCGCTATGAGTGACCCGGTGAACGAAAAAGTCCAGCAGCAAGCCGACGAACTCTGCGGTGCGGCAGTTCGTGCGCTCACCGGCCTGCGTGAATTGCGCCATCGCGGTCGCTCGTTGTTTCTCGAGGGCAAGCGCGTGCATAGCGGTGCGCCGCATAGCGAGGTCGACCCATTCGAGAATGACTTTCAGGCAAAGCGTGGTGCAGCGGATGGTATAGCCCTGCGGCTGGTTCACAGCGATACGGCATTGCACCGCTCGCTCTACCCCGATGCCCCGGTGCAAAGGCTGATCTTCGATTTGCTCGAACAGCTGCGCGTAGAAACCCTGGTCGGCGAAGAATATCCGGGTGTCAGCGCCAATCTTTACCGACGCTTTCGCGAATGGTCTCTCAGCTTTCACCATAATGGTCACGCCGAAACCCAGATGGGTTTACTGATTTATACCATCGCACAAATTTCATGGTCACGGCTAAGCGGAAACCCCAGCCTCGAAGAAACCGACGACCTGATAGAAGCGACCCGCGCCAGCATCAGCCCGGTCATTGGCAGCCAGTTAGCAGGCCTGCGCCGGGATCGCGAAAATCAGGCTGCCTACGCCGAGCATGCCCTGGCAATCGCTATGATCGTCGACCAGTCGATGGCAATTGACCAGTCCGAAGACAAAGAAGCAGCGCGGCTGGACAATGAAAAGGCGCTGGCACGCATAGCGCTGGCGATCGATTTCTCGGACGAATCGGAAGACGCCAATATTGCTGCCATAGTTACAGGTAACAGCAAGGTGCTGGAACAACAAAACCAGGTTTACCAGGTATACAACCCCGGCTTCGACGAAGAGATCAGGGCCGCATCACAGGTTCGAGAGGCCGAATTACGTGAGTTTCGTGAACAGCTCGACCGGCAAATTTTCCACCAGGGGATCAATGTTCCGAGGTTATCGCGCCAGATTTCGGAACTGCTCGCAACGCCGCGTCGTGACGGCTGGTTGTTTGGCGAAGAAGAAGGCTTGCTCGATGGGAGACGCCTGTCTCAGCTGGTTGCCGCACCCAGCGAACGCCGTCTGTTTCGCAAGGATCAGTACCGCTTGCGTAACGATTGCCTGGTTTCCTTTCTAATCGATTGCTCCGGATCGATGAAGCATTCGATTGAATACATTGCCATGCTCGTCGACATATTTACACGAGCACTGGATCAGTCCGAGATCCCCAGCGAAATACTCGGCTTTACCACCTTGAGCTGGAATGGTGGCAGAGCACAGCAGCAATGGATTCCCGAGGGCCGGCCCGCCAATCCCGGTCGACTGAACGAACGTTGCCACCTGGTTTTCAAGGACGCAGACAGTAGCTGGCGCAAATCGCGCAAACAGATCGCGGCGCTGCTGAAAACGCCGTATTTTCGTGAAGGTTTGGATGGCGAAGCTGTCGAATGGGCCTGTCAGCGCATGCACAAGCACGGTGAACGGCGCAAGATCCTGATCGTCATATCCGATGGCAGCCCTATGGACAGCGCCACAAACCTGGCCAATGATGAGTTTTATCTCGACAACCATCTGAAAAATACGGTGGAGAAATATGACCACCGCAATGGCATAGAGATATATGCCATAGGCGTAGGCCTGAGCCTGACACCTTATTACCAGCATTGTCTGGCGATAGATCTCAGCGAATCTTTGAGCAATAACCTGTTCAGGCAAATCCTGCAAATGATTGCACACGCACAAAGACGCTAACAAAAATCAGAAGCCTCCTGCCCCGGGGAATTTCCCTGTGCATCTTTCGACAAATTGAACTAGTATAAATTGTCCCCTCAGAGCTATCCGTATGTCGCCAGTAGTACTTGCCGAATCCGGCCTTGATCGAAAAATATTCGTGCTGGACACTAACGTGCTCATGCACGACCCATCCGCACTCTTCAAGTTTCAGGAACACCACGTCTACCTGCCAATGACGGTATTGGAAGAACTCGACAATGCCAAAATAGGGGTTTCCGAGGTTGCCCGAAACGTGCGTCAGACCAACCGTTTCATCGACGAATTGCTCAACCTGCAGAAGAATCTGGTAATAGAAGAAGGCTTGCACTTAAACCAGTTCAGCCCTGCCGAAGAACCCTATAAATGCAGTGGGCGTTTGTTTTTTCAGACCCAGGCGCACCGCTCCAATTTACCCAGTTCCTTACCGGGTAACAAGAATGACAATTCCATACTGAATACCATCATGGCGCTGAAGAAAGAAGCAGGCGAGCATGAGATCATCCTCGTATCGAAAGATATCAACCTGCGCATCAAGGCGACAATCCTCGGCATCCATGCCGAGGATTTTGCCAATGACCGTGTACTCGACGACCTCGACCTGCTGTTCAGCGGTTCCAGGCAACTGGCTGAGAATTTCTGGGATGTTCATGAGAAACACATACGAAGCTGGCAGGACGATGGCAAGGCATTCTACGAGATAGAGAATCTCAACGGAGAAGACTGGTTCCCGAACCAGTTTGTTTACATAGACGAGAGTTTTGAAGCCATAGTACGCAAGAAATCCGAGATCGGTTATCTGATCGAAGTTTGCCGGAATTTCTATGGTAGCCACCACTCGGTCTGGGGTATTACCGCGCGTAATCGTGAGCAGAATTTTGCTCTAAATCTATTGATGGACCCGGAAATCGATTTCGTTTCCCTGTCTGGCAGCGCGGGTACCGGAAAAACCCTGCTGGCGCTGGCCGCTGGTTTGACACAAACCCTGGATCAGAGCATCTACAAGGAAATCATCATGACCCGGGTTACTATCCCGATTGGCGAAGACATTGGTTTTCTACCCGGTACCGAAGAGGAGAAAATGACACCCTGGATGGGGGCACTGATGGACAACATGGAAGTATTAACCGGCAACGATCAGAATGACTCCTGGGAACAGGCCGCCACCAATGACCTGTTGCGCAATCGTATCAAGATTCGATCGCTCAATTTCATGCGCGGGCGTACTTTCCAGAACAAGTACATCATCATCGACGAAGCACAGAACCTGACTTCCAAGCAGATGAAGACACTGGTCACGCGAAGTGGTAGCGGCACAAAGATCGTTTGCCTCGGCAACCTGAAGCAAATCGACACACCTTATCTGACTGAAACCACCTCGGGCTTGACCTACGTAGTCGAACGTTTCAAACACTGGCAGCACAGCGGCCATGTCACGCTGATGAGCGTGGAGCGTTCTCGACTGGCGGATTACGCCTCGGAAATGCTGTAAAGCAACCGCGCCGCGGTTGCTTCGTCAATCTACCAAAAGGGTATGAGCGGAAATTTACCGCGGGATTAATCAGCCATGGTTATACCGCTGGTATCCGGCGGTGGCGGGTCGGGTTCCTTTTTGGCGGTACCGAGATCGCTGCCTACCGGCGCTACGTCGATGCCGCTTAAATCAAACTCCGGCGCCTCGGGCGCCTTCACATCATCTTGCAATTCACTTCCTACCGGAGCCAGGCTGGCCGACAGTTCTTCGATCTGGTCCGGCGTAATGCCAAGTGGATCAGTTTTAGGAGGCGGGGCCACTTCACCGCTATAGTTGGTTTCGTAGCTGCCACTGGCCGCCGCTGGTGCTGAAGTCGAGGGTGAAGCCGTTGCGGTCGCTGGCGTCGCGACTGCAGGGCTTTCAGCTGCTGGAGCTGCTGCTGGCGCGCCGCTCATACTTTTGACCTCGCACTCGGCACCGGCACGGGTTAATGCTGTTTTGTATTTAGCGGCAGTGGCCTGATCGATATTTTTCTTGATGACTATGCGTTTGCCGGAAAACAATTGCGCCAGTTTGGCCTCATCGGCATTGAACATTTTACCAACCTTCTGCTTGACCAGTTCCAGATCCGCGCCAGCGCTGACCTGTCCGGAAAATGCTACTTCGTATAATTCGTCACTCATGTCATGATTCCCCTCTTTGCTCCACTATACTTTACATTGGATTCGATTTTAAACCCAAGCCTATGCCAAAAAACACCAAAACCATTCGCCTGACCCCTCATGGTCAGATGGAGATACTGTCCCAGCTCGAAGTCGCGCAGTTAAAACGCGGCAACGAGGACAATAGCCTCTACAATGTTTTCAGAAGCTGCTCGCTGGCCATACTCAACGTTGGCAGTACCACCGATGATGCCCGCGAAGTGCTGGAAAAGCATCGCGATTTCGATATCCGCGTAGTGCAGCAGGAACGCGGCATCAAGCTCGAAATCGACAATGCACCGCAATCTGCCTTCGTCGACGGCAGGGTTATTGCCGGCATTCAGGAACAGTTATTCGCAGTGCTGCGCGACATCTCCTATGTCAAGAACAAGATAGATTCCAACCAGATCTTTGATACCAGCAGCTCCGAGGGAATCACCAACGTCGTCTTCCACATACTGCGTAATGCGCGAGTGCTTATCCCGGAAACGGAACCCGATTTAGTCGTCTGCTGGGGTGGACATTCGATTAGCCGCATCGAGTACGACTACACCAAACTGGTCGGTTATGAACTGGGACTGCGTGCTCTGAATATCTGCACCGGTTGCGGCCCGGGAGCGATGAAAGGACCGATGAAAGGCGCCACCATCGGGCACAGCAAGCAGCGCATCCGTCGCGGGCGTTACGTCGGGCTCACCGAACCCGGTATTATCGCCGCCGAGTCGCCCAACCCGATAGTCAACGAGCTGGTGATACTGCCGGATATAGAGAAACGCCTGGAAGCCTTTGTGCGCACTGGACACGGCATAGTGGTATTCCCCGGCGGCGTCGGTACCGCCGAAGAAATACTCTACATACTCGGCATACTGCTCAATCCCGAAAACAGCCATATACCTTTTCCGCTGATATTGACCGGCCCGGCCAGGGCGAAGGAATACTTTGCGCAGATCGATGATTTTATAAAGCTGACTCTGGGTCGAGCCGCGCAGGAACACTACAGCATTATTATCGATGATCCGGCCAAGGTCGCACGGGGAATGGCCGCGGGCCTTGAGTCGGTGCGCAACTTCAGACGCGAGCACTCCGATGCCTACTACTTCAACTGGATATTGAAAATCGATCACCAGTTCCAGAAACCTTTCGTACCCAGCCACGAGAATGTTGCCAGCCTGAATATCAGTCGAGATCAACCGGTACATTTGCTCGCCGCCGATTTACGCCGCGCCTTCTCGGCCATAGTCGCCGGTAACGTAAAGGCAGATGGCATACGCGCTATCGAAGAAAATGGTCCATTTCAAATCAGCGGTGAAAAGGAAATCATGCAGTCGCTGGACAAGCTCCTGCAATCTTTTGTACAACAGCAGCGCATGAAGGTACCGGGTAGCGAATACGCCGCCTGCTACCAGATACTGCCTCGCTGAGTCGAAGTGCAAGCATTACAACAAATTTTCAACTTTGTGCCCTTAACCGCCCGCGTCGGTACCGCCGGTCAACCCCTTGCCGGGCAGTTCAAAGCCATCGCTGCGGCCGGTTATGAAGCCGTGCTCAACCTGGCGATGCCGGATCATGCCGAAGCGATAGACGACGAGGCAGCGATAGTGACAAGTCTGGGTATGACCTACCTGCATATCCCGGTGCCTTTCGATGCACCCCGGATGGCGCATCAGCGCCAGTTTATCCGGTTGATGCAAGCCCTTGGCGATCAGCGCGTATTCGTTCACTGCATCATGAATTACCGGGTTTCGGTATTCATGTACCAATATCTCAGGGTTTGCGAAGGCTATGATGATGCCAGCGCAAGATCCCCCATCTTCGAGACCTGGCAACCCGATGCTCGCTGGCAGGAATTAATGGCAGTGGACGCGCGGGCGCTGGTGCTGGATTAAGTTTGTAACAGGGATTGGCGGCGCAGCTGGCGACGCTCTTCGCGGATGCCTACGAAACAATAACTGGCCACACAAAGCAGAACCACCGCACTACCGGCAAGGCTGAGCAGGCTTGGTTCTTCACCGACACCGATCCAGACCCAGACTGGCCCCAGTATCGACTCGGTGAGCGCGAACAGGGCTACCTCCGAGGCGAGTATGTAGCGCGTGGCTACGGTAAAACACCAGAAACCAACGCCGAACTGTAAACTTCCCATCAATATGGAGATGACAAGGTCGTGGTTTGATATCACCAGTGTGTCGACAAACATCAATGCAACCGCAGCCATGACCAGCCCACCCAGGCAGGTAGCTGGCAACATATCGACACCACGCCGGGCGCGGATAATCAATAGAAACACGACAAAGGAGGCGACTACACCGAGCGCGGCAATATTGCCTAACCAGCGACCCTGCAACAATCCATCGGCAAACATCAATCCTATCCCGAGCAAAGATATCAGCATCGCGATAACGCCAAATCGGGAAGTCTTTTCGCCCAGTACCAGCCAGGCCACGAAAGCCGTCGCCAGCGGCGCAGCACCGATGATGAACACCGCATTCGCAACCGTGGTCAGCAGAATCGCAAAGATATAGCAGATAGAACCCAGACCCAGCACCATACCAGCCCAGAGCCCGGGTTTACCTATTGCCTTGAATGCGCCGACTATGCCACTGCGGTATTGCAGCAATAATATTAGGAAAAGCGTGATAGAAAAGGTCAGACCACGATAAAAAAGGACTTGCCAGCCATTGGCCGACTCGAGATTGCGCAACAGGATGCCAGAGCTACTGAGAAACACACCGCCGATAATAACCAGGGCGACGCCGAGACCGTATCTACGCTCCACCTAGGGAATCTTGATCACAGCCCTGCCGCGTATTTTGCCAGCCAGTATGTCTTCGGCGGCAGACGGCAGGTCGCTAAACTCCAGATCGAAGCATAACTTTTCCAGCAACTGCATATCCAGATCGGTCAGCAGGCGAGCCCAGGCGAGCTTGCGTTTTGCAATAGGGGCCATCACCGAGTCGATGCCGTAAAGGCTGACACCGCGCAATATAAAGGGTGCCACACTGGTCGGCAAATGCATCGATTCTGCCAGCCCGCAGGCCGCGACCGCACCTCCGTATTGTATCTGGCTGAGCAGGTTGGCCAGGGTATTGCCACCGGCCACATCGATCGCGCCGGCCCAGCGTTCCTTTGCCATGGGGCGTGGTTTTTCGGCGAACCCGGCCCTGTCGATCACATCGACCGCACCAAGACTGGTAAGAAAGTCAGCCTCCTGCATGCGTCCTGTCATGGCGACAACCCGGTAACCCAGGCGGCTTAATATCGCCACGGCAATACTGCCAACACCACCAGAGGCACCACTGACGATGATATCGCCCTGCCCGCTTGCAATACCGTGGCTTTGCAATGCGATCACACAAAGCATCGCGGTATAACCAGCCGTGCCTATGGCCATGGCCTGGCGACTGCTTAAGCCTTCGGGCAGCGGCACCAGCCAGTCGCCCTTGACCCTGGCTTTTTGGGCAAAGCCACCGCAGTGCACTTCACCGACACCGAAGCCGTTCAAAATAACTTTATCGCCCGGCTTGAAGTCAACATGACTGGAGTCGCTAACCTTGCCGCAAAAATCGATACCGGGAATCAGCGGAAACCGCCGCACAACCGGCGAGCGTCCCGTCAACGCGAGACCATCCTTGTAATTCATGGTGCTGTATTCAACGTCGATACTGACATCGCCATCCATCAAATCGGCCTCGCCAAGCTGCTTCAGCTGGCAAGTTTGATGCTCATCGATTTTATTAATCTGGTAGCCCTGAAACTCTTCAGACATGCTTTGTTTCCCCGGAATTTGCTATTGGTAAGACAAATTCATGGTAAAGTAATCGCCGCTTAAATGCATCAGCAAAATAGTCAATCGAGAAGCATCAGAGTGCAACAACCAGCCACAGTAAAATCCAGCCTGTCCAGACAGATCGCCGAACAATTGCGCGAGGCTATCGTCAGCGGAAAATTCAAGATTGGCGAGCGCCTGCCTACCGAGGAAGAACTCGCACAACGCTTCGGTGTATCACGCCCCAGCGTGCGTGAAGCCCTGAAACGCCTCGCAGCACAAAATCTGGTGCGCGCCAGGCGCGGTCCCAGCGGCGGTAATTTCGTCATGCAGCCGAGCTCTGAGCGCGGCCGCGACTTTGCTGGTGGGTATGGGCGCACTGGAGATTGGCGAAATCATCGAAGCCAGGCGTTCCTTGCAGGGCAGTTGCCTGACGCTTGCGGTGAAAAATGCCGGGCAGCAACATTTACAGGACATTGAAAATTCCCTGCAAAGGCAAAGCGAGGCCGACATCAGCGACGAGGCATTTTGCCAGGCCGATGTTGCCTTTCACCGAGCCCTGGTAGATGCCACCGACAACGGCATGCTTCGCTTCGTCATGTATACGGTAATAGAGTCGTTGATTCCGCTAACCAACATGGTGGTTACGGTAGTGCGCCAACGTAGCGACATAATCGACTTGCACCAGCATATGCTCGACTGCCTGCACAGGCGCGATGCACAAGCTTTGATTGCTACCATGGACGAACTACTCGACTACCTGCTGGACAGGTTTGAACAGGCCCGCGAGGTAGCGAATCAGGAAAGCGTCAGGCTGTCGGTGCTGAAAAACAAATAGGCCGCAATCAATAACACCAGGATGATTGCCAGTAGTCCTGCCCTGGCGATACGCGCATCGAATGCCCTTTCGCTTTCAAACTGCGCCAGCAGCCGGTGAATTTTATGCAATGCGCTAGCAGCCAGTTTGCGCTTTTTGAAATTCTCGATGACCTGTTGAGAGCGGGATGGGTCTGGTTCCATAAACTCGGGTTGTTAAGTAAACGCAGCGAATTATAATGAACCCAATATCTATTAAAAACAACTTCGAGCGGATGCGCGAAAATCTCATAACCTGCGGGAAATCAAATTGATACCAGTCATACTCTCCGGTGGCTCCGGAACACGGCTCTGGCCGCTATCGCGCAAAATGTATCCCAAGCAATTTCTCAGCCTGCTGCACGATGAAACCATGCTGCAAAAGACCCTGGCCAGGCTGGATGGATTGCAGCACAGCCCACCGATACTGGTGTGCAACGAAGAGCATCGCTTTATTGTCGGCGAGCAGACCAGACAAATGGGCATGGACAATCCCGCCATCATCCTCGAACCCTTTGGTAAAAACACGGCCCCTGCGATTGCGGTGGCGGCGATGTACGCCCTGCAACAACAGGACGACCCGATATTGCTGGTGCTTTCTGCTGACCATGAAATTGCCGACGAACAGGCATTCCGTGATTCGGTCATGCAGGCATTCAGCCTGGCCGAGGACGACGAACTGGTGACCTTCGGCATAGTGCCGACCGAGCCCTCCACGGCCTATGGCTATATCAAGCGCGGTGAACCCCGTCAACAGGGTTATTCAGTCGAGCGTTTCGTCGAGAAACCCGATCTGACGCGGGCCAGCGAATATCTGGCATCCGGGGATTACTACTGGAACAGCGGCATGTTCATGTTCAAGGCCAAGACTTACCTGAGTGAGCTGGAAAAATACAACCCGGCGATGATAAAGCACTGCTACGCCGCGGTAAGCGACATGATCGAAGATATTGGTTTTCTACGTCTCGATGCCGAAGCATTCGCGCAATGCGACTCTGATTCCATCGACTATGCGGTAATGGAGCACACCAGGCACGCCAGCGTAGTTCCCATGGACGCAGGTTGGAGTGATATTGGAAGCTGGTCGGCATTGTGGGAACAGGGGCAACAAGACGAAAATGGTAACTGTATTCGCGGTGATGTCATTACCAGAGATAGCAAAAATTCTTTTGTGCATGCCGAGAGCCGGTTGGTCACAACACTGGGTGTGAGTAATCTCGTCATCGTAGAGACCAAGGACGCAGTACTGGTGGCAGACAAGGCGCAGGCCCAGGAAGTGAAACAAATCGTCGAGCAGCTAACCCGCGATAAACGCGAAGAAGAAAACTTTCATCGCGTGGTTTATCGGCCCTGGGGCAGTTTCGACTCGATAGATGAAGGCGAGCGCCACAAGGTCAAACGCATCAGCGTAAAACCGGGTGCAAAGCTATCCATGCAAATGCACCACCATCGCGCCGAGCACTGGGTCGTGGTCAAGGGCACCGCGAGAGTATATCGCGGCGATGACATATTCGATCTTAGCGAAAACGAATCGATATTCATCCCCCTGGGCACGCGTCACTCGCTGGAAAACCCGGGGCGAATTCCGCTCGACATCATCGAAGTACAGTCAGGCTCCTATCTCGGCGAAGACGATATCGTACGCTTTGATGACATTTACGGCAGAAGTGACAAGTAAGCGCAACAGACACTGCAACCGTCTAAAACCCTCTAATGAAATCGCTTAGCATCCCCCTTGATCGCTGAAATAATTTACATTACCGCGCCGATTTTCATGATTATCGGCGCAGGTTACTTTTGTGCATGCAAGGGTGTGGTTAACACCAGCGCCACCGATGGCATGATGAGCTTCGCCATCAAGATTGCGATCCCCTGCCTGCTGTTCAGGGCCACCTCCTCGATCGATCTGGCCAGTGCATTCCAGTGGCGCCTGCTCAGCGCTTACTACCTCGCCGCGACCAGTTGCTTTGCGCTGTCGATAATACTGTTGAGGAAATTTTTCCAGAAACGTCCAGGGGAAGCGGTAGCAATATCTTTCGGAGCCCTGTTTTCCAACCTGGTTATGCTTGGTCTGCCGATTTCCCAGCGCGCCTGGGGAAGCGCTGGCCTCGAAACCAGCTTTGTCCTGGTAGCTGTGAATGCGCCAGTTTGTTATCTGATTGGCATCAGCGTAATGGAAATTTCGCGTGCCGATGGTCGCGGAGCATTGGCCACGGTGAAAGTGGTGGCCAACGAAATGTTCAGGAATAGCCTGATGATCGGTATTGGCCTCGGATTGATCGTCAATCTCCTCGAGATTGAACTGCCAGGAACAATGTTATCAGCAATCGAGATGCTGGCTACCGCGGCACTGCCGGTGGCATTGTTTGGTCTCGGTGGCATACTGACGCGCTACAGCATGCGTCGTTCACGTAACGAGGCGACCCTGATCAGCCTGTTATCCCTGCTGCTTCAGCCCTTGCTCACACTGCTGTTTTGCCGCCTCTTTGAAGTCGACGAATCGACTACGCGCACAGCTGTACTTATGTCTTCGGTCGCGCCGGGACTCAATGCTTATCTGTTTGCCTGCATGTATCAGCGCGGCGAAGGCGCCGCAGCAAGCTCTGTATTGATGTCGACCATCGCCTCGGTATTCAGCGTTAGCCTTTGGCTGCTTATCCTGCGCTAGGCATCATCGCGTTGATCAAAATTT
>CAXBMV010000019.1:0-13773 GCA_963976575.1 uncultured Gammaproteobacteria bacterium
TTGTATTCACTCATAAATAATAGAGAGGTAGGACAATGAACATACCAGAATCGGTAAAGCCCACAGTATGGGGCATGGTCTTTGGCGCAATCGCTACGATGGTAGTCGGCTTTGCCTGGGGTGGTTGGATAACCACCGGGACAGCAGGACAAATGGAGACTGCAAGCGCAAAGGCAGCGGTCGTTCAGGAATTCGCACCACTTTGCGTTGCCACGGCGGAACCACAGGCAGACAAGCTCGCGGAATTGAAGGACTTGAGTAGTTGGAAACACAATGGCTTCGTCGCCGAGGCCGGTTGGGTTGATAACGTCAGCGAACTTTACCGCGACGACGTTGCTCAGCTTTGTGCGTCAACCTTGATCGAAAATATGAAGGTAGGTTAATTTCTGCTGGAAGCTTCGCTTCACAATTAAGAAGATGAAAACCGGGGGACACATTACTTATTCAAGATGAGTATTGTGTTCCCTGTTTATTCATACAAAGAATTTGTTAGTATCCCCGTAGTATGAAAATCCTCATAGTCGAAAGTGAAACCCCCGAGTTATTGCAGCACACTGGCAATTCGTTGGCGCACTCCTATGGCGAGGAATTAAAAACCCTCGATTCAGATGTCCAGGTCGCGATTAGCGAGCCTTACCGAAATGGTTTCGTCATCGATGATCTGGCTGAGATCGACGCGGTCGTGTTTCCCGGTGCAGGCGTCAGCTGGTCCGCTGATGACCCGCAGGGGCAACCGTTGGCGCATGCAATGGAGATGGTCTTTGAGCGCGGGTTGCCCTGTTTTGGTTCCTGCAACGGCCTGCAACTCGCGGCTGTACTGCTCGGCGGACGTATAATGACTGCTGCACCCGAGGTCGGCATTGCGCGGAATGTCACTCTGACCGATGTCGGGAAAGTACATCCGATGATGAAGGGCAGAAGAACAGTGTTCTCCGCGCCGACGGTGCACGCTGACCAGGTTGTCGAACTGCCCGACGGCGCACAGCATCTTGCCTACAACGAACATACTCAGTTTCAGGCCTTTGCTTACGAAGCCAATGGCGTTAACTTCTGGGGCGTGGAATATCACCCTGAGCTGTCGATTCGCAGCATCGGCGAATACATCGATGCCAATAGAGCGAAGTTCGATGGCTACCTGCAACTGGTTGACGACCTGCTTGATGCGCAGTCCAGCGAAGCGGCCGCCGCGAGATTGGGTAGTGCAATCGATGAACTGGCCAGACCTGCCCGCACGCTGGAGTTACAAAATTGGCTTTCCTTTGTAAAAGGTTAACGCCCGGATTCGCGGGGGAGTCCGACATACATTTGAACTGAGTATGGTGTTGCCCTATGTAGCCAGGGATTTCTCTATGGCAGCCATGCAATGAAGTTCGGTAGTCGCAAACGACGGGATACCGATGTCTGCAGGCTGCAGCAGTAAAGGAATTTCGGTACAGCCGAGTATCACCCCTTCCGCCCCTGCCCCGGAGAGCCGTTCGATCACATCAAGATAGCCTGCTTTAGTAGCATCGCTGAAGATGTTCAGCACCAGCTCGTCGTAAATTCGATCATGGATATAGTCTCTGTCTACCGCGTCAGGTATGAGTGTCTCGACGCCTTGCTTAGCCAGTATGTCGGTATAAAAATCACCTTCCATGGTTTTCATGACGCCGAGTAATCCAACCTTTTTCAAGCCGCTGGTGACACAGGCATCTGCTGTTACTTCAGCAATGTGCAGGAAAGGGATTTCGATTTCAGGCATTATCTCGGGAACAAATCGATGCACATCGTTGCAGGATATTACGATGAAATCTGCACCCGCCTTTTGCAGGTTTTGACAGGCATGAAGAATCATTTCACAGGCGGCCGCTTCATCCTTACGCTCGATAACCGCGTCAACATAAGTCTGGCGATTCAAGCTTTCCAGAGTGATTTTTGCTGAAGCGACTCCGCCGATGCGAAGCTGCATGAGTACATTCAATCGTCGGTAGTACTCGGCCGTGGACACCCAGCTCAGGCCACCCAGTAAACCTATCTTCTTCATATTGTCGCCAATGTTGTAATCAGATGGTTGCCAGTAGTTGTGCTGGTAATCGCTTTTTGCATTTACAGTTTTATCCCGAAATGATCCAACGCCGACACCATGATCCAGTAGCAGCCGATGGTAATCATAATAGAGATGCCAATACTCAGGTAAAAGTTCAACCCTTGCTTCAATAGCAGAGGTAGTGTCAAAAACAAAGCCATGGAGGGTATGACGAGCCAAAAGATACTGGTGGAAAGCGTGCTTATTTTTGTAACGTCCTTGCTGTCTATGTATAGCCAGGTGATCGCCAGTACCGAGACCAAAGGCACAGATGCCAACACGGCTCCAGCGAAAGTGCTGCGTTTGGAAATCTCGGCGATCGCTACGACCAGGATAGTTGTCACAACAATTTTCACCAGGTAGTAAGTCAATGGATGCCTGTCTGCTTGATTATGTGAGTATCAAGCTTAAAGTAAAACAGAGGAATACAACACCCGCCTGGAATAAGTAAAGTGCCGCGCTAATTGCGGGAGCGGTTCTGGCATCAAAAAGTAGTTTTATCCCCAGCGCACCCATAATCGAGCCTGCACAGCGAAAGATGGTCGCTCTCGCATTCAGGTAAAACTGTGTGGATGATTTCGAAGATGGGGTAATGGCGACTACCGTGTACCAGCCTGCTTACACCAGAAAAACCGGAAATGGCAGCATCAGCATGGCGTATCGTGGCAGCTCTTGTGGTAACAGGATGGTAAAAATACTGCCATAGATAACAATGACTTACGGACATGGACAAAGGATAGGGTGCCATAAGCTTCAGGGCAATTTGTTGTTACTGTATCGATCTGACCCCAGTTTTATCGATATGGCAAAAGAAACAAGTGATTGCGGTTGTGATTCAAAACCATTCAACTAGAATTCTGTGGTTTCTTGCGACTTTTTCGATGTTTCCCATGAGTTTTCAAATCAAGGCTCGTATTTTCCGGGTCGGCCCGTTGTTTTTACTATTTTTAGGCCTCTGTTTCGCTGCCACCGGTGTCAGTGCCGCCTCCTTGACCAAGGTGAAGCTGGGGATTGTCTCGTATGTAGGCGATGCCACGCATTACTACGCTTATCGTTCCGGCTATTTCACCGACGAAGGACTCGACGTGGAGCTGGTTATCAATAAAGCCGGCGTTCAATCGATGAAGCAGGTTGTTAATGGCGAAATCGATATTGGTGCCGTGGCTCCAACCCCGATCGTATACCTGGCCATGGGTCGTATTAAAATGCCGCCGAATATTCGCGTTATCGCCAGCATTATGCACTCGACCAGAATGAACCATGTCATCATCCTCGATAAAAACAAACACCCTGAATTGAAGGATCTGGCGGGCAAGAGGCTGGGCTTGCAGGCACAGACGGCATCAGAGTTTTTCTGGCACAACGCCGCTATTGCGAATGATCTCGACCCGGAGTCGGTCACCATCGTCGACATTCCCACGCGTGACCTGGCCAGGGCCGCCGCAGAGGGACGCATCGACGCGGCGGTGGCTTGGTCACCGTTTCATCAGGATGTGATGCGTGCGGTCGACACTCCGAGCATCAATATCGACGGCGGCAGTTTCTACACCACCGCCTGGCATATCGTGGTTCGGCCCGACTACCTGCAACAGAATCCGGAGGTGGTGCAATCATATCTGCGCGCAATGTTGAGGGCCGAGAATGACATCCGTGAAGATTCAGCGCCTATTGCCAAATTTCAATCCGAGCTGGTCGGATCGAGCACGCAAGAATTGGTGGAAAGCTACAAGGATGTCTGAATCCGATTTGATCAATCTGTCGCAACAGGGGGAATGGGCTTTGAAAAAGGGATATGTCACCGGTGAAGTGCCGAATTTTCGCCTCTACTTGGATCCTGCTCCGCTGAAGTCGGTTAAGCCACAGGCAATCAAGTTGCTTGAATGAGCTTTTCGGCAAGAACTCTCGGCCGCGGCTTGCTCGCGGTTGTACTACTAAGCGTGATTGCCATCGTCGCTATCGCCGGGCACCTGATTGAAACAGAAGCCAGGTTTCAGCGCCAGGTCTCGGCGATAGCCGTGATCGGCGAACTCACCAATCGGCTAAGTACATCGATGGGTCTTGCCTACGCGGCAACGGATAAATACCAGGAACGCCTGTTTGACAGCGGTGAGAATGTCTTGTCTCGAACCCTTGGTATTGCCAGGATCAATGGCTGGGACAGACTCGAAAAACTTAACCTCGATGCGCTGGAAAACCTGCTCAATTATGGCGCTGCCTATCAGCGTGAGGCCAACCCGGCCTATATCAGTAACCTGCACCTGCAGGCCTTGCTCCAACTCAATTTGATGGCGGATGAGCTTGGTCAAATTTCCGCGACCATTCACCGCGCGCAATTTGAGCGCGGTCGCCAGCAGTTGATTTACCTGGGTTTTCTGGCTCTGGCGATATTGGTGATTTTCTCTCTATCCATGATAGTTTTGTTCCGTGGTTTTATCACACCCATCGAGAAAACCGCAAAACGCCTGCTCGAGGGTGAGTCAGCGGGTGCGCTGGTACAGGAGCAGGAGGGTGCGGTAAGCGAACTGCGTGATCTGATACGCGCTTTACAAGAACTCTGGGGAAAACTGGAAGGCAAAAATATTGAACTGGAGCGCGTGGTTTATACCGTATCCCACGAGCTCAAGTCCCCTCTGGTTACCATTTCCGGTTTTGCCGGGATCCTGGCTAGTGACCTGAAGGAGGGGGCTTCAGACAAGGTAGATTATGATCTGCAGCAGATTAACTCGGCTGTCGACATGATGTCGGTGTTGATCAATGACTTGCTGGATCTGCTGCGCGTGGGTCACGTCGTATTTGTCTCTGAAAAGGTATCGCTGGATGATCTGGTGCGCAATACCGTGCATGCGCTGGAGCCTCAAGTAAGCGGTTCCATAACGGAATTCAAGATTTCGCCGGACATGCCGCATGTAATTGCAGACCGGCTGCGCTTGCGCGAAGTGTTACAGAATCTGGTCGAGAATGCGGTCAAGTTCATGGGTGCTCAGCCCACACCGATAATCGAAATTGGCGCCAGTGTTAAAGGCGAGGAAGTAACCTGTTTCGTTCGCGATAATGGTGCCGGCATCAATCCGGCCTACCACGAAAGAATCTTCGGTTTGTTTGATCGCCTGGATGCAGGTGTTCAGGGTTCCGGGGTCGGGCTCGCCCTGACGCGGCGTATCGTGGAACTCAATCATGGGCGCATCTGGGTGGAGTCGGAAGGCAGGAATAAGGGCAGTACTTTTTATTTCACCGTCCCCGCAGCCACCAGTAATTAAGCTGACAGTTTACTTTATTCAGTTTTAAGCAAACCTGTGGTTTGTTGATCTTTCAGGTTAGGTTCCCCTGTCAGGTAAGCATCTGCTGGCGAGCCAGAATACCCATGCTTGCTGCGATCAGCCGTGAAACGGCCAGCGCACCGAGGCCATCGATGTCGGCTTCCGGCAGAAACTCTGCGAAATCAATGGCAGCAATACGCCCCTTTTTTGCAGCACCCAGGATCAGATCCATGACCTGGGTGTAGCTTAATCCGCCGGGGGTACGTGCGATTACCCCGGGAACAACAGATGGATCTAGCCCGTCGACATCGACACAAATAATTATGTTTGCACCATCGTTAATGCATTCGAGAGCTTGCTGAATTCCGTGGCGGTGAATCTGGTTAGCAGGAAAGAACCTCACCCCCCAATCCAGCGCGTTCTGGTAGTCATCGGAATGTCCGGATCCAAATCCTCGCATACCTACCTGAACAATCTGTTTGATATGACTCATTTCAGAGGCACGCCGCATATTCGATGACAGGCCGAAAGCTTCTCCCATATGTGAATCACGCCAATCGATATGGGCATCGATTTGTAAAACACTGTATTCCTCCCCGCTATCGGCGAGTGCATCCAGCATTGGAATGGGCACCGAGTCATCCCCTCCGACGACTATGGGTATAGCGCCACTTGCGACTACCTTCGCCACCGTGGCGCGGATCAGGGCGCGGTTACTGGCATAATCACTGCCGTTCCAGGCGAGGTCGCCACAATCCACCGCGCGCTTGCAGCCCCGGGGGAAAATCGGGCCATCGATATCGAAGTTATGTCGATCGACCAGAGGGGTTTCATAGCTGATGGAAGTACGCAAAGCTTTCGGTGCATTGCGGCAAAAAGCCCCCATGGTCCCATAGGCCGTGGCGCCCGGTACGCCGATAAAAACGGATGACGCATCAAGCGCATCCAGGTCATCACAGTGAGGAACGCCAAGAAATGTAGGCGCTTCTGTAGCGCCGAGGAGTTTGGCAACGTCGGGTTTATCACTCATTGGATCTTCTCTATGTCAACGCCGGGGTGGGAGTGTCATTCCACGATGAGATATTCAGGAAAAACACTGGAATAAAATGCCGGTAAAAATTGAATATTGTGCCCCGAAATTATTGCATATCTGCTGCTTAGCAATTGAATATAGCAGCTATTTCATGCTTACTATTGCGTCCATTCTCACCGGGGAAATCAGTAAACATGGCCTCGAGCATTTCGTCAAACACTTCGACAATAACCGAGCAGCTGCCAGTACTCCTGGTGCGTCCCTCGTACACTTTTTTAGGGTTCCCATCTTTAAAAGATTTGGCATCAACGATATCAAGCGCAATTGCTCTGTTGTATTTGGTTACAGAGCCGGTTGAGCTGCCAACAACACCGTAGGTTGGCATCGTATAGCTGGTGCCACTATATGAAGCGCTACTGCTCGAGCTGGAAACAGTACCTGAAGAATAGGTGGTACCTCCGCCCGTTTGCCCAAAAATTGGAGTTGATACTGTTGATGTGTTGCCGTCGTCGATACCGTAAGCAACCAGTGCAATGTAATCTGCTTTGTCCGGATTCTTTTCAATTGCATAACCAGCCATAGAGAGCCTGCTTTCAAATTTCTTTTTATACGCGGCAAACTCCAAAGAATTATTCACCTCTGTCTCCCCTGATACGACAGTTATAGAGCCCCTGGGTGAGTAATTGTCTACATAGAATGCGGTATTGTTTGATACCACTCGTGAAGTGGAACAACCAGCAAGAACAGCCATGAGCAATAAGGTAACTAATTTTAATATTTTCATGCGATCTCCCCATTAAATTTCATCTTGTAGTAGCGCTCTTTCCAGAAATAGTGGACAGAACCTGCTCTAAAAGGCGCAAACCATGATTTCACTGATACCAGCCTGGCAATTACTATATCAAATCTGATCCGCTACTTTTTTCCAGCTAATGATTGTGCGGCAACATTTGACCAGACGATGTGATGTTGATCACAGCTGCCTTCAGGAAGGGCATGCGCATAACTCCTGAAGAATTCAATTCATTGGCCCCGTGTAACCCGACTATTTTTATCCTGAGTAACGAGTCGGTATCAGGGCGCGGTGCATCCATTCGATACATGCTATGAAATCGAAAACCGGTAACCCGGTGTGTTCTTTTACAGCAGCCGCGAAAGGTGGCAGGCTGGTGCATTCCAGTAACACTGCACCGATCTGTGGATTTGATTTTTGTGCATGCTGTATCGAGTCGATGACATCATCGCGCAAATCATCGGTCTCGTAACTGATCGCTTTGCCACCCATACACATCGAATTAAAAACTGCCGAATTATCGAGCCCGGCAACTATGATGCGGTGATTAATATCAGCACCAACCGCTGAGAAAAATTCCCCCGAAAGTAATTTCTTTGAGGCCGTAACAACGACTATGGATTGATCAGGTTTGATCATCTGGTGTATGACCGGAATCATGATCAGCGGTGATGTCAAAACAGGAATGCTAACCGACGCGGCAATTATGGGTTGAATCAAGGAGAAAAAGCCACAGCACATCGCGATGGAATTGACGCCGTCGGTTTCCAGCTGTTTTGCCGCGGCTATGCATTTTTGCACTACGTCAGTATAGCTGCCGTCACCGTTGGTCAGCGGAGGGTAGGGATTGTTATCGACGCCTGGCATTTCCCGGATAAGCACCGGGAAGGGGTAGCTGGTTGGGTTGGCAACATCACCCGGCGGAAGCGGGTAGCGTCTGCCTTCAAATTTCATGATGCCTACCGAGTAGCCCTGGTAGGCTGTTCCACCGGTTACAATCATACTAACTACCTCGCCGATTTATTGGTCGATACCGAAGCTTGATTCTAGCGTGTATTTGAAACTAGCCCCTTACGGAACCAGGAAAGCTGTAACCGTTTTTCCAATTCATAATTGCTTCTGGAAACGGGGATACAATAGCTGTCGGAAATCAGTATTGTATCCCTGTTGACGCATACTAAATACGAAATTCACCAGCCCTCTCTGGCTGATAAGTAACCTCGGTAAGTTTTACCTTGAGCAGTCCGCCGCCCGGTTTCGGCCATTCGATTTGATCTCCTTTGGACAGACCGAGCAGGGCGCTGCCAACAGGCGCCAAAATGGATATTTTTTTCCCGCTTGAATCCAAATCCTTTGGGTAAGCAAGTGTCAACGCGAATTCGTCTACTGACCGCCAATCGAGTTGTTGTATGAATTAGGGGGTGTGTGCCCCGGTTAAGTCAGTCCACCAATTACCGAACGGGCTTCCGTTACTATCCTGGCCACCACATCAGCAGCTGATTCGACCTGATCGATCTGGCCGGCGACCTGTCCGGCAAACAAGGCCAAACGATCGAGGTCACCAGTCATGGAGCGCAGCGGAGAATCGGTGCTGTAAAGATAAATGTCACGACCTTCCTCGTTTGCAACAACCTCGCGTTCGATAGCGTCGGCGCTATGGCCGAAGTGTTTTCCATTTAAGGCATCGGTAATCGGACTGCCAAGTACCCGAACCGGCGAAGAGGGTGGCCAGTTTATCGCGAAGGCATCGGTGTGCACCGTATCCTGAACCTTCGCCTCCACGATTCGTTGTTTGTGTAAATCGTGGGCAAAGGATTCGCGCGTGGCCAGGAAGAGGGTTCCGCAATGTATCCCCCCGGCACCAAGCGCTAGAGCCGCGACCAGACTAGCTCCCGATGCAAATCCACCCGAGGCGAGTACCGGAACATTGACGGCGCTGGCAACCAGCGGTAACAACACCAGTGACGATACGCTGCCACGAACATGCCCGCCTGCTTCCATTCCCTGAACAATGAGCGCATCGGCACCGGCTGCCTCGGCTTTTAATGCGTCTTCGAGTGAGCCAACCTGATATAGAACGCGACTTCCGCCAGCCTTCGCAGCGGCGATAGCGTCCGCATGCACATCCCAGAAAAAAGTCATGCTATGAACCTTTTCCTGGCGACAAACTGCTAGTTGATCATCGAGCAGGTCGGGAGCAGTTGCCGCCGGAATCAGGTTTACGCCAAAAGCACTATCGGTGCGTTCCCGCACTGCCCTGATTTCGCGCGTGATCAGTTCGGGTGATTCCCGCACCATACCCAGCGTTCCGTAACCACCGGCCGCTGAAACAGCTGCGGTAAGTTCGGCGCGAGCCACGCCGCCCATGCCCGCCGACAATATCGGATAGCGACATCCGAGAAGATCGCAGACTGACGTCCGTAGCGGATCTTTACTCATGTCTATTCCCTCACTTGAGGTGAGGGAGCAGTTTCAATGGAAAATACAAGCTCAGGCACCTGGTCGCTCCAGAACCTGTCCTTTGCCGGTAATGATAATGTCCATTGGAATATCGTAGACCTGCGGGTAAATAGTATCCAGTTCAAGCCCAGGATGACCGATACCAATGGCTAAGGCCGGAGACTCCAGCGAAGCAAGGGTGCGATCGAAGAATCCGCCCCCGTAACCGAGGCGATAACACTGGCGGTCGAATCCAACCAGTGGTGCGATGACCGTATTCGGGATTATCTCTTCGCCATGCGCCGGGATTGGGATGTTAAGAACGCCGCGATCCATAGCGCAGCCCGGTGTCCATTCGCGAAAAATCATCGGGGCAGAATTTTTAACGACTACCGGGAGGGCAATTCTGGCTCCTTTCGCATGCCAGTCCAGCATCAGCTGTTGCAGGTTGGGTTCCGCACGGTATGGCCAATAAACGCTAACCCGCAGTTCTGGACCGGGTTCAATCAATCGCTCTAACTCATCGATAATATCGCCATCCAGCAGCTTGCGTTCATCGCCTGGCAAGGCCTGTCGATAGCCAATCAAGCACTCCCGCTGCGACTTTCTCCAGCGCGCAACATCGAGCTTTTGTTGAGCGTCGACCACGCTAGATCCGTCAGCGGTGTATTCCAGTTCATGAGCAAAACAGGGCGGCGACGCATAATCAGAAACGTTATCCGATTTCGAACTCATTAAATTGATCTCCCAAAAATCAGCGGCCACCCTGCATCCACAGTGCCCTGGCTCGATAGTACAGGGGCGCGTACTGCTTAACCTTGTAGCTGTAGTGTTCAGGGAATCTAAATGAAAATTTAATGCCATACAAGCAAGTTATAATTGAGCTTGATATGCATAACTCGTATATTAAATTCATTATGAGGCAAGCGTTATGAATATCGAGCTGGTTCGAACATTTCTCAAAGTGATTGAAGTTGGCAGCTTTTTTAAAGCAGCCGATCAGTTATTTGTAACCCAGGCTTCGGTGAGCCGACGCATCAAGGTGCTGGAGAGTGATTTGGGCTGCACCCTGTTCGTGCGCAACAAGGCGGGCGCGGTGCTGACTTTATCCGGTCGTCGTTTCGCAAAACATGCGACGAAACTGGTACATACGCTGGAACAGGCGCGCCACGAACTTGGCGTATCGCAGCCCTACAGCAAGTA
Source organism: uncultured Gammaproteobacteria bacterium (assembly GCA_963976575.1). Classification (GTDB taxonomy): domain Bacteria; phylum Pseudomonadota; class Gammaproteobacteria. Next base: position 10,791 of record CAXBMV010000019.1, read on the forward strand.
TCTGGCGATTGGGGGGCGCCTCGGTTTATGGCAGGGGTTCCTGCTCCATTTGATTCCGATCATGAAGGCCCGGGCACCGGATGTGGTGCTGCGTATGCAAATTGGTTTCGAATCGGAGCTGATGCAACAGCTTATCGAAGGCAGCCTTGATGTTGGCGTGATGTATACGCCGCAAATTCAGCCGGGATTTGCAGTCGAGCAATTGTTCGAGGACGAGCTGATGCTGGTTACCAGTGACCCCGATGGTTACGCAGCAACTGAAAATTATGTGCAGGTCGAATGGGCGCCGGAATTCTTAAATCGAAACCGAATAGCACAGCCTGAAGTGGGTAATCCCGGATTAATAGCAGGCGTTGGATGGCTCGCATTGCACCACGTTCTTGTCCACGGTGGTTCCATGCATCTTCCTAAACGACTCGCGCTACCCTATTTAAGAAATGGAAAATTGCATGCGGTAGCAGACACTCCGGTATTCAAGCTACCTGCCTATATGGTTTATCCCACCGACAATGATCACGAATTATTCGAAATCCTGCGCGCTTCCATCGGCGAAGCGATTCAGGAAATCGGGTTGGCCAGCGAATCGGCCTAATGGGACAGACACTTTCTGATACTTCCGAATGGCGGGTTGGCTAAGAGGGTGTGTGTCCCAACGGGAATGCCAACGGGAATGTTTAATGAGTATTGTGTCCCCGAATTTATTCTCCTAATGGCGCTGCTGTGAATCTTCAGCATTTCTATAGTAAAAAATCAGTTTAAATTAAAATAGCTGTCGCCTTATTCTGAGAGATGAATAGTGACGCGTATTCTTGTGCTGATATTTGCTGGAATATGGGCAAAAGGAGCTTATACTTCCTTGCGGCCGGGTTAAAAGTCGCAAGAAGAAATACAGCTAACGGCATTAGCCAAAACAGGAGGAAGTATGAAAACAAAAACGACAATTCACTTTTTTTCAGTTTGTGCTCTGGTACTACTGGCGTTTACCCATGGCGGGGTTGCTGCGGGAGAGGTGTCCGATTCCCGTCTGAAAGCGATCTATTCAATGTCGACTGAACAGATGGCGCGGACCGGTGCCTGGACGCGAAAAAACTATGATCAGATGATGGCGCATATTTTTTCCATCGAAAATGCGAAGATCCGCGCGCTGGTTCTCGACATGGTGACCAATCCGCGTTCGGAAATATTCAATGCGACAGCGGATAAGAATGCCTATCGAGTTACTCCGGCGGCAGGCGGACCCGGTCATCATCATTATCCCGGAGGCCTTGCGGTACACGCGACCGAGAATATCGAAGTGTCACTGGGTTGGGCGGATACCTTCGCCAAGGTCCACGATGTCAAAGGAGTCAATCGCGACATCATAATCGCGGCGTTGGTATTGCATGACTGGGCTAAAGTCTGGTACGTGTGGGATGAAGCAACAGGTAAGGTGAAGCGTCCCGAATGGTTTCCAGAGTATTGGGGTGGCGAGGGTGTCGCCAAGTGGAAATGGATGGGTGGCCACGGTGCAATTGTTTATGCTGAACTGTTAAAACGTGGTGCACCGATTGACCTGGTGATTGCCACGGCCGCCTCGCACTTCGATCCGCACTGGGATTTAGATAAAGCCGACAACCACGAAGGCTTGAACGCCGCATTGGCCGAGGCGGCAAAACTGGCAAATGTTCCGGCCCCAAAGGTTGATCCCGACAAACGCATGGCAGAATGGTGGATGATCGTGTATTCGGACGGTTCCTGGTCGTTTTCCCATTACATCGCCGGTAAGTCCGCTCACAAGTGGATTCGCGAAGTGGCGAAAGAAATAGGTGTTGATCCGGAATCATCGGAGGCCAACAAACTCGCGTTGTTTGTGCTCTCGCGGATTTCCGATTTCAAACTGTACAGCATCTATCAGAATGCCGGATACGACGAAGCAGTCGTGAAGAAGACAATTCTCTCGATCATCAAAGACTCCGCCAGCTATGAGGTCGTTGCGAACTGATCCGACAGGCAAAAAGAAGGGGACACAATACCTGTATTAAACGAGTATTGTGTCCCTGCAAACGTTGTTGCTCAGGCTGCGTTTCTGGCTCGCTGAAGTTCGACCCAGTCCCGAAATCGCCACCAGTTTCCAACCACAGGCAAAAACCAGGGCTTGCCACCGTAAAATAGTCGGGACTTGAATGGTATTCCCTCGAATGCACTGGGGCTATCGGCAGTGCCCAGTATCTTTCGCGCAACCTGTCTGCCCAGCCAGCTCATCATAACGATGCCGCAACCACCATTACATCCGATTGCATAATGAACCCCTTCGTGGATGCCGATCTTTGGCAGGAAATCGAAAGTAAATGCCATGTAGCCGGACCAGGCATTCGTCACCTTGATATCCCGCATTTGTGGAAACATGGTCACCAATTGCCGATGTAGAATCACCGCGCTTTCGCTCGCACCCATGGGGGAAAAACGGGCGCGTCCACCGAATAGAATCCGTTTGCGATCAGGGCTTGGGCGAGCAAAGCAGATGACCCGTTTGGTATCGATCACGGGGCAGTGTTTGGGCAACATTGCGTTGACCCGATCTTCACCGAGTTCTTCACTGGCAACGATTGTGCTTGAAATCGGAATCAAACGTTTCTGATGCCACGGAGATAATGCGTCGGTGTAACCATTAGTCGCCAGAACCACATCGCGGGCAGTGTAAGTACCCTTCTCGGTTTCCACGCGTTTGACCAGGCCCTCATTGAAAATGCCGATGACACGGTTTTCAGAAATCAGGGTGATGCCGCTTTCCTGGCAAAGCTTCAGCAGCCCTTCGTGATAGCGTGACGGGTGCAGGGTTCCGCCGTTTTCAATAAACATACCGCCATACCAGTAGTCGCTGGCGACGTAGTCGCGTTGTTCGGTCTTCGAAACCATGTGTAGATGGTTTTCCCCGTCGCTATTGTATTCGCCCATTTTAGCGGCGAGCTTCGCATAAGCGGTTGGGGTATGCGCACCGACAAAT
>CAXBMV010000020.1:0-13663 GCA_963976575.1 uncultured Gammaproteobacteria bacterium
TGATAATTTGGTGACCCTCCCGTGATACGCGCCTATCACTATTGAAAGCCTCGATTCTGTGTTCATCTGGTATCGGGGTTGATCCCTGATCAATTGTCGAAGGGGCTTTTAATACTGGAGGAGTAAATATGCAAAGCGGAACTCGAAAATTCACCCATGGTCTGGTCGCCGGCCTGCTGACATTATGCTCGACTGTGGCTGCAGCGGAAGGCGCAGCAACTTATCAGGTCACTATTACCAATCTGACTCACTCGATCAACTTCACCCCGATCCTGGTGGCCAGCCACCGCGGCAGGCTAAACCTGTTTGAACTCGGTACCCCGGGTAGCGACGATCTTGCCTATATCGCCGAAAGTGGTGATGTTGGCCCGATGAGTGCTAGTCTGAATGCGAATCCGCGGGTAACTGATGTGCAAAACTCCGGCGGACTACTCGGACCCGGTCAGTCGGTTAGTGTCATCGTCAGCGCGTCTCATGGTGCCCGCCATATCAGTCTGGCGTCGATGATGCTGCCAACCAACGACGGCTTTATCGCGCTGGATAGTGTCGCCGCACCGAAGAAGGGTAGTCGCAGCTATTATTCTCCCGGCTACGACGCCGGAACCGAAATGAACGACGAGCTTTGTGCCAATATACCCGGTCCTACCTGTGGCGGTGCTGGCCTCTCGCCTGGCGCAGTTAGCCCGGGTAGCTTTAATCCGGGGGATGAGGGCTATGTGCATATTCATCGCGGCATACACGGTATCGGCAACCTCGCCGCGGATACTTACGACTGGAGAAACCCGGTGGCAAAAATCACCGTGACCCGGGTTAAACACGACTAGCTTGTCGGCCGTAATAATTTGTCACTGAAGCAAAATCAAACAGGGTCATTGGCCCTGTTTTTTTTTGGCCGGTTTAAAGTCTCAGGCCGCCATCGATTTCAAGAATACGGCCATTGAAGTAATCGTTTTCGATGATGAATTTAACCGTGTCGGCTAACTCTTCCACTGCGCCGGTGCGTTGCAGCGGAATCGCTCCGGTAATGCGCGCATGCGCCTCTTCTTTCATCGACGCCACCATTTCGGTTTCGAAAACACCGGGGGCTATTCCGGCGCAGCGGATATTGTAGCGCGCCAGTTCTCTGGCCCAGGTATTGGTGAGCGCGGCTACACCCGCCTTGGCGGCGGCGTAATTGGATTGCCCTGCATTGCCGGCGCGACTGATGCTGGAAATATTGACGATAACACCGGGATCAGAGTGTTCGATCATGTTGCTGGCGGCTGCGCGCCCGCAGAGGAAAACCCCGGTGAGGTTGACGTCGATAACCTGTTGCCATTGTTCCAGAGACATGCGATCAGTAATTTCACCGTCCTTCGCTTTGACCAGCAAGCCGTCGCGCAATATGCCGGCATTGTTGACCAGTCCGGAGATGGCGCCGAAATCCTCGGCTATAGCCTTGAAGCAGGTTTCTACGCTGAATTCGTCGGCGACGTCGCAACTATAGGCTTCGCAGCGACTGCCCAGTGAACGGCATGTCTGTAACGACGACGCCAGGCCCTCGGTATTGACGTCGAGTAATGCCAGGTTGGCGCCTGCGCCTGCCAGCATCAGGCTGATCGATTCACCCAGCCCCTGGGCCGCGCCGGTAATCACGTAAGTTTTATTCTTGATTTGCAATGCCTTGCTCCAGATCGGCGAAAAGGCTTCGACAATAACCATGCAGTGTCTGCTTGGCAAGCGCGGGCGTAGCGCCGCCACCAGGGATTGTTATCTACAGGTTGTGTACCACCAGTTTGCGAATAATGCCCTGCGCATCAAAGTTGATGGATTCGACACCGCGACGCTGCAGCAAGGCAGCCGAACCCGCTTCGCTGGCCCGCATGCTGAAGTCAAAACTGACGCTGTTACCGCTAACGCGGAAATTCTGCGCCTGCCAGTATACGTCGGGATAACGCTGAAAAAACCCGCTCATCATCTCGATGATTGCCTGCACACCGTCGAACTGGCCGAACGCAGCGGAGTGATAACTGGAGCGGTGGTCAAACATGGCCGCTATCAAGGCCGGGCGATGCGCATTGGAAAGCGCGACATAGGCCCTGGCGAGTTCGATCAGTTCCTCATCGCGCATGTTATTTTTCGATTACCCTTCTGAATGTCAAATTGACGCGCGGCCCGCAGCGCTGGCGTTCCCTCGCGATACCATGACGCCAGTGGCTTTGTGTTTTGCCGGCCATCACCAGCAGACTACCCGATGGCAGGGGCAGTTTGATCGTCTTCAAGTCTTTGCGCGTCCTGTGCCTGAGCAGAAAAACGCGTTCGTCGCCGAGGCTTAGCGATGCGATCAGCGGCTGCTCGCCGAGCTCGCTTTCGTTATCGCTGTGCATGCCCATGCTATCGTTTTCGTCGTGGTAGTAATTCAACAATACCGAATTGAAGCGATGCCCGAGTAGCGACTCTATGCCGGACCTGATTTCGTTGAGCAGTGGCGTCCAGGGTTGCGGCTGCATATTTATGCCCGAATAGGCATAGGATAAATCGCCATACCAGGCGCTCAGGCGCGGTTGCAAATAGGGCTTGCCGTAAACGGTAATACGTTCCTGACGCCACTCGGTGGATTCGATCAATTTCTCCAGCAAAGCCTGCGCTGCCTGCCCCAGGTCGGGGCTGCGCCAAAGCGAAACTTCGCCATCGATGAGCACCAGTTGTTCGCAGCCGGGGTCAGAGAGCAGGTCCTGGGTGGGATGCATCAAACCGCAACCGCGATGTCGATATTCTTGTCAGCACTGGCGAGTGTTATCGATGGCATGGCAGGGAATCCATTAGCGGCAACTTGCAACTTTTTATCTGAGTCGGTCAAACAGGTAGTCGGCTACCCAGCTACCCAGGCGAGGTTGCGCCAGATAGCCGTAAGACTTGTGCGGGTTACGTTTTTCGCGGCCCTTGTTGCCGGGGTGGCTTACCACTTCGTAGGGGTTGTGCAGGTCGACATAATCGATACTGCGAAACTTCTTTGTGTTCGATAACAATTTCAATTCGCGCATCGGTTTGTAAAATAATTCGTCAAAGTTTTTCTGGTGTGAAACCACGTCGCCGAGGCAGGCATAGTTATGCCAGAAGTCGATGTTGCGCGGAAATCGACGCGCGCTGCCAGCCTGATGATGCCGGGCAAACAGCATATCCCTGACCGCCGACTCGCCCAATGGCGAACCCAGGGTGACCAGCATCTTGACGCGTCGTTTATGGTACTCGCCAAAGCCGTCAGGCTTGCGATGAGAGAAGCGCCAGAGCACATCGTAGGCGATGAAAGTCCCCATGCTATGCGAAATCACTATTGGTTCGCAGCCATCATCCCAGGCGCGGCGCAAAGCCTTTTCCAGCGGAGCGCGCACGCGGTCGGCGATATATTGATCGCGGTCGTAAAGGTCGGTTTCGCGAAGAAAGCCACGCATTACGTCATCTTTTATGCTGAGGGCCCCGGCGAGCAGTTTCACCAGATCGAGGCCACGGTCCTTGAAGAATCCCATGACGGCTTCTCCGCGACCGACATGAAACGCGTCCTTCACCTTTTTCCGCTCCGCGATCACCTTTTCGACCTGCAGCCTGAGCTTCCTGTAATAGGCCGGGTCGTCGGGGATATGATGCGGCACCGAGTCGGCCCAGTAGGCCGATTCGAAAACCTCGGGATGGGCGTCGAGATCGCTGGCCAGTTGCGGCTGGTCGACGCGAATATTCTCGGTGAGGGTGTAGCGCCACAGATCGTGGGTTATTGCCTCGGGCGGCTTGGCGGCCAGTCCGTGGACCATGATGATGCGCTTGCGCGATAGATCGATGCTCAAGTTGGCTCTCCTTTCAGCCGCTATCGACAGCACTTGCGCCGTAGCTGGCAATCAGGGATTTTTTTTGCGCGCGGGTCATGCCCTTGATCTCGGCCTCACGCTTGCTGGCACTGCTGCGGTTGTGCCCCGACTCGATATAGACCACCTCCAGCGGTTCGCGGCCATTGAAATATCTGGCACCCTTGTTGCCACTGCGGTGTTCTTCGAAACGACGTTCCACATCGGTTGATATACCGGTGTAGAGCGAGGCATCGCTGGCCTCGATGATGTAAAGATTCCAGCTCATGGGCCAGGGGCCTGTTCAGTCATCTGCTTTTGTCTTTGTTGCGTCAGGCAAACTTTACCGATTCGCTGGCGAATATCAAATTGTGTCCGCCGCGCCCGGTTGATTTCTGCGCTGACTTGCGCCATAGTTTCGCGCATGGGGTTTGCGAACACCCCGTGAGGCGCCAGCCTGAGTTTCGCATCCACTAAAAACCCTAACCAGGAGAGGATGCGTTATGACATCACCCACAGAAATTTCTGTAGCCCAGTTATCCCGTTTGATCGGCACCCACTCGGCGCCGACTCTGATCGATGTGCGCATCGATGAAGACTTCGATCTCGATCCCGATTTTATCCCCACGGCGACACGCTGCTCGCATGACAATATCGCCAGTCTGATCGAAACCCTGCAGGATAAGCAGGTCGTGGTTTACTGCCAGAAAGGCAAAAAGATCAGCCAGGGTGCTGCCGCCATTTTACGCAGCCACGGCATACGCGCGGAAACGCTGGAAGGCGGGCATTTCGCCTGGCGTGACGCCGCTTATTCTCTGGTTCCTGCCGCGAAAATCCCGTCGCGCAACAGCGCCGGAGAAAGCGTCTGGGTAACCCGGCACCGCCCCAAAATAGACCGCATGGCCTGCCCCTGGTTGATTCGCCGCTTTGTCGACAGCAATGCACGCTTTTTGTTTGTCGCGCCGTCCGAAGTGCTGGCTGTAGCCGAGAAGTTCGACGCCACGCCCTTTGACATGGAAGACGTGTTCTTCAGCCATCGTGGAGATAACTGTAGTTTCGATACCATGATCGAAGAATTCGGCTTGAAAGGCGATGCGTTGACAAGGCTGGCGACTATAGTGCGTGCCGCTGATACCAATTGCCATGAGCTGGCCCCCCAGGCAGCAGGCTTGCTGGCGGTGTCGCTGGGTCTGTCGCGCATGTATCGCGACGATAACGAGCAGGTCGATGCCGGCATGCTGGTTTACGATGCCTTTTATCGATGGGCGCGCGATGCAGTCGAAGAAAGTCACGACTGGCCGCAACCATCCCAGGGAGCATAAATCATGTCCCAGGTTGAAACCTCCTTGTCCGCAAGTGAGGCGCGTCCGTCGCTGGGCGAAGCTTTCAGGGTCTGGTTGCGCATCGGGCTGCTTTCTTTCGGCGGTCCGGCCGCGCAAATAGCGCTCATGCACCGCGAGATAGTCGAGCAACGCGCCTGGTTGAGCGAGAAGCAATACCTCAACGCGCTCAGTTTCTGTATGTTGCTGCCGGGTCCCGAGGCAATGCAACTGGCAACCTATGCCGGTTGGCGCCTGCACGGAACCCTCGGCGGCATTATTGCCGGCTTGATGTTTGTGATCCCCGGGGCAGTGGTAATCGCGCTGCTGGCCAGTGCCTATGTGATCTATGGCGAACTACCATCGGTAAGCGCACTGTTTCTCGGCGTCAAGGCGGCGGTCATAGTGGTGGTGATCGAGGCCCTGTCGCGCGTCGGCAAGCGAGCGCTGTCCTTACCAGAACACTGGATCACCGCCTTGCTCGCTTTTGTCGCCATCTTTTTCTTCAGCGTTCCCTTCCCCTTGATCGTGGCACTGGCTGCATTGTTCGGTTTCATGCGCAGCTACAACGCCAGCAACGACGCGGTGCCGGTAGTAGTAGAGCAGGGCAGTTTCAAAACCCTGTCGACCATAGTCATCTGGCTGTCTATCTGGTGGTTGCCGATACTGCTGGTCGGCGCGCTGGATAATGATGGTCTGTTATTTGAAATCGGCCTGTTTTTCTCGCGCCTTGCCGTGGTTACCTTCGGCGGTGCTTATGCGGTGCTCGCTTATCTCGGTCAGGACCTGGTCAGCCAGTACGGCTGGATCAGCGCCGGTGAAATGATCGATGGCCTGGGGCTGGCGGAAACCACGCCGGGTCCGCTTATCCTGGTCACCGAGTACGTCGGTTTTCTGGCGGGCTATCGCGATGGAGGCTTTGCCATGGCCATTGCCGGTGCGCTGATGACGCTGTGGGCGACTTTTGCGCCCTGCTTTCTGTGGATTTTTGCCGGTGCGCCCTATATCGACTGGATCGGTTCGCAGGCGCGCCTGCGCGGGGCCCTGAGTGCGATCACCGCGGCCGTTGTAGGGGTCATATTGAACCTGTCGATCTGGTTTGCGCTGCATGTATTCTTCACCAGTGTCAGCGCCGAGCAGCATGGCCCGCTGACCCTGTGGACGCCGGATCCTGCGACGCTGGACTGGCGCGTGCTGGTACTCAGTTGTGGTTGTGCGCTGCTGCTGTTCAAGTTCAAGTGGGGCATCATCCGCGTACTCGCCAGTGCCTCCGCTGCCGGTTTGTTAATCGCTACGTTTCAGGCGTAGGTGAATTTCGTCGGCCGCGGTTTGCTGGCTGTGGATTAATTGCAGGCGTTCGAAACCATTCGCATAAACCGAAATGCTGTGGTTGCCGGTGTCGATATTGGCGAATTCGAAACGCCCGGCGCTGTCGCTACCGAGAGAGCGGTAGGATGAGTATTCGATACCGTTCTCGCGGAATTTCGAGTCCAGCGTCACCAGTGCCTTGCTTACCGCAATTCCGTTTTCATCGCTAACCCAACCGGATAAAAAGTAATCGCCTACGATCAGGGTGAGACCGCCGCTGTCCTGTTCGCTCAGACTCAGCCCGGAGACCTTGAAATAATCCGGTCCCTGGGTGGACAGGTCGACTTCGCCGGCAGGGAAGTTTTCCACTTTGAAAAATCCGGAAGAGTCGCTGACAATTTTGGCGACATGCGAAATCGCCGCCAGGTTTCTGATATACATTTCGAAATTTGCCACCGGGGCGGCGTGGCGGTTGACGATCATTCCATGAATATCGATCAGGCGTAACGGCTGCAGCCGGATTTCGATCTGGCGCGGATTCTGCGTCACGCTAAAGCTGTCGTCGACATACAGACTGTGGCGCGAGGAGGCCGCAGCGCTGAGCTTGTAGACTTCCCCGGCTTCGATGCCTTCCAGCGAAAAATTGCCCTGTTCATCGCTGAAGCTAGTCAGGAAGGGGCCGCTTTGTGCCGGATTCTGCGCCGGAGAAATCTCGATTCTGACGCCCTCCATACCGATAGCATCCTGATCGGCAACCCACCCGCTGACTCTGACGTGGGCGAGCGAGGAATCGAGTTGAACATCCAGCTCGATACTGGCGTCCTGCGCAGACTCCTTCTTATCCAGTTCGATACGCTGGCCACGAAAACCGGCACGCAAAAATTGCAGCACCGGGTATCTGTGCCGGGGCAAATCCATGAGTAGTCGGTAATTACCCTGGTCGTCGCTGCGCGTGCTGTTGAGGTAGCGTTCCTCGAATACCAGCAGGTTGCCGATGGCCTGACGGTTTTCATCGTACACGCGTCCGTGGACTTCCAGCTGCTTGTGCTGACTCGGCGCTGTATCGTTTGAAGGGTAAACCTTTTCAGGGCTTGTCTCGGCCGAGCTTTGCAGCTGTTGGGGTATGTCCTGGTGGTGAGGCAGATCGACGCTGGCATCGCTGCTGCTGGATAAACCGGGCAGCGCCTGCGCTGGCTGAGGCCTGTTTGTCCAAAAGAAAAACGCGGCGATGAGCAGCAGCAGGAAAACTATAATGATCAGAAGTAGTCTGGTCATGGGTTTCAACAGTCGCCTGAAACAGGCATGGCCTGACCTTAGCATGGGAGCCGGAATCAGGGTACTGCCTGTTTAATCGGCCAGATCAGAATCTGCCTCAGGCAGGGGGTTAAAACTGTTGCGCGGCCTTGCACATATTACCGAGCTTGGTCATGGCGAGGCCTCGTTCAAGCATCGTCAGGCCGCAGTCGGGCGCCGCCAGCAGGCGTTCGCTGTCTATATGATCGAGCGCCTGTTTCAATCGCTGGTAAATTTCTTCGACGGATTCGACGCGGCTACTGGCGATGGTCACCGATCCGAGTATGACGCTGCTGTTGGCAAAGCTTTCCAGCAGGCTTAAATCGTTGAGGCAGTGCGCATCCTCGATGGAAACCTGCTGTACCGATGAATTATCCACCGCTCTGGCGAGATCGAAGTAACTCTGCGGGTCAGCCTTGAGATAATCCTCGTCGTCGATGTGACCGGGATAGCCGCAGCACATGTGCAAAACCCGGGTCACTTCTTCAGGGATTCCATCGAAGCAACGTTCGAGGCATTCGATGCCGTACGAACAGGGGTTCGTCGACCTGTATATAACGGCAGCCCGCCTGCGCCAGCGCTCGAACCTCGTAGTTGAAGGCATCGGCCAGGTCGAAAGCGAGCTCGCGCTCATCCGCATAAAAAACATTTGCCGTGGTATCCATGGTCGACAAGGGTCCCGGCAGGGTGATTTTAACCGGCCTGTCGCTAAAACCCTGGGCGATCTTGTAGTCACGGTCGAGGAAATGGTTGCCGCGCGGCACCACGCGCGCGTTGATGGTTGGCAGCTCGGCCACGGCGGCGCCATTGCGATGCACCTTGCGCGTCAAGTTGGCGAAGTCTATGCCTTCGAGATGGCGGCAATGGTAGTGGATATAGTTTTCGCGGCGCTGTTCACCATCGGTGGGGATATCTACGGCGCAGTCCAGCTGATCACGAATTGCCTGCCCGGTGGCTTTGAGCAGCAATTCCTCGGGTACCTGATCGGCATCGTCCTGGGTATAGCTGAATGCGCGGGTGACGCCGCCATCCTGAACATCGGACTCGATGAAATTTCCGATCGCCAGATAGTCGGGTTTCGGGTAGGCGCCGATACAGGTGGTTTTTATCGCCATCAGTGCCGCGTCAGGGTGACCTTGCCATTGAGACTAAGCAGCGAGCTGTGCCGGGTCAGGTCTGCCTGTATCGGGGTAACGGTGATATAGCCGTCGTAGAGCTGTTCCAGGTCGCTGCCGGCATTACCGGGTTTATCCTGGCGCAGGGTCGGGTAATAAAAATGGGTTTCATCTTTGTTGTGTTTGACGCCCTGCAGACTGATGGGAGTATGTCGTCGTCCGCTGGGCACCACTTTAACGCCCCTGGCATTCTGTTGTTGTTGCAAGGGTGGGAAGTTGACGTTTAGTGTCGGGCAGGCGTTATCGAGCATCGCCACCAGCTGTGGCAGCAGTATCGCGAGGTGGCTGTCGCTGCAATGCCAGGACACTTCGTTTGATATCGTCTTGTCGACTACCTGACTGAAGGCGATCCCCGGAATGCCTTGTTCCATGGCTTGCAGGCAGGCACCCACGGTGCCTGAAAGCGCCAGGTCTTCGCCCAGGTTGGCGCCGTTATTGACGCCACTGAGTATGAGGTCGGGTTTACGTCCGGGAATAAGGCCGTTGAGTGCGACTATGCTGCAATCGGCGGGTGTGCCTTCCACTGCATAGCGCCGCTCTCCCAACTGGCGGCAAATGACTTTTTGATGCTGGGTAATACGCCTGCTGCAAGAGCTTTGATTGCCTGCCGGGGCAACCACCCAGACATCGTCGCAGTGTTCGCGAGCAGCCTTTTCGAGCCGCGCAATACCCGCTGCATCTATGCCATCATCGTTGGTGATAAAGACCCGGCATTTTTCAAGTTGTAATTTCGACATCGAGCCATAATACGACAGCCGTCACATTTCTCAATTCATTTGTAGACGCGCTTCTCATTTTTCAAAATTTTGGTGAATAACTTCACAGCCACTACGGACGTGAGTCACAGTTAGCGGCACCGGCTAAACCTATAAATTAATACTAGATTTTCATCAACATGAGTGAGGTTAGTATGGGACAGACCAATATTCATATCGATCCTTTGTCGACCGGCAGTGTGCTGAGATTCTCAGTCTCGCCATCGATGAAATCAAACTGGTACGCAGCATCGACAGTATCTCGGCGCAGGTGAACTATGCCAATGCCGAGCAGCTGGCTTCCGGCAGAAAGCATTATCTCGTTTCCGAATTGCGCTTCCTGCGCAAGCGTCTGCGCAGCCTCAGGGAAGCAGCCGTCCGCTGATCAACCCCGCAACAGTCTGCGCAGCCTGGCTGCGCAGACAATCTCTTGTTGCCTGACGGATAGCGCGAAACAAAAGCCGATTGGTATTCAAGCAGATTTAATTTAAAGTCTGGTCAATGCCGAATTCAAATTATCGCCAGTCGATTGACTGTCGCAGTCGCTTTAAGCCCTGTGCTTTCTACCGCTTGCCCGACACAGGTCTGGCCGAACCGAACAGCATTGCACTGTGCGCAACCGAAGCCCGTCCCTGTCAATGCAGCCAGCGCTACTAGCATGCAGCTGCCTCCCGCCATAGGCACAGGACTTCAACACGGCGTCGACGGGTTATTTTCTGTGATTCCAAGACGACGCCCTTCGCAACAGGCATTGCTTGATTGCAAGCTGGTTTCACATCGCGGCGAACACGATAACCTCGCTGTCAGGGAAAACACCCTGGCGGCCTTCGAGCGTGTTTACGCGGCCGGGGTTTGGGGGCTGGAACTGGATGTGCACTGGAGCAAGGATTTGCAGCCAGTGGTAATCCATGACTGCGATACGCGGCGTGTTTTCCAACAGGACTGTGTGATTGCAGAATTAAGCCTGCAGCAATTACAGCAACAACTGCCGGAAATTCCCTCTTTGCAACAGGTGGTGGATCGCTTCGGCGGACGCCTGCACCTGATGATTGAATTGAAAACAGGACCATTGTGGCAAACGCAGCAACAATCGCGATGCCTGGAAAATATGTTTGCGCATTTAAACGCGGGAAGTGATTACCATTTTATTGCCCTGCACAAAACACTTTTCGATCTGGTTGAGTTTGCCGGCCATCAGGCAATGTTGCCGGTGGCGGAATTTAATGTAAGCCGTTTCAGTCGCTACGCAATAGAGAAGGAACTGGCCGGGTTAACTGGCCATTACCTGTTGTTACAGCGCGATCTGATTGAGCGACATCAGCACCAGGGGCAGAAGATCGGGGTAGGGTTTCCAGGGTCTCGTTTCACTTTTTATCGCGAACTGAACCGCGGCGTGGATTGGATATTCACCAACCACGCGCTCAGATTATATGAATTGCGCCAGCGCTTACTGCGGGATGGTTGAAGAAAAGGGGTCAGCCTCGGGCTCATTCTCCGGTTCAAACTGTGGAAAAGGCTCGGGGTTCGACATTTGTTCTTTCACTCGCGCAATAAAGGCGTTGGTCGATGCGCGTGAGCCTTCTTCTTCGCCGTGGCTCGCACCATTGCTGGCAGGCGCTGGCGCGGCCGAATCGGTCGCTGCCCTTGGCTGAACCAGGGTGCTGACATGGCTGCTCATGGTATCGCTGCTGCTGAAGGCGCCACTTGCCGAATGTTCAGCTGATTCGTCGTCGGCAACCAGGGGTATGTCCAGCGGTGGTTTCGGTGGCACCACAGATATTTCCTCTGCCGGGCTCCCGGTATCAGCTCCAATCTGATCGGGCAGGCTTTCTGCCTGGCTGGGAGCCGGAGCGACCTGTTCGGCTGCAGTGGCCGCAGCCGCGACAACAGGGGCGGAGCTCATGTGTTCGGTCTCGGCTGGCTTTTCTGTCCTGGCCGTGCTGGACTTCGCAGTCAGGCGGCCAACGGTGCGTTCAAACTCGGGTGCTGAGAACTGGCGCAGATAGGTATTCAAATTCGGTTTCAATCCGTATCCGTCGGCGCGCACATTGAGCTTGCGGTTAAGCAGATGCAGTAGTTGCAGCACGATCAGCCTGATCGGCGCGGCATCGGTGCCTATGCCCATCATGCGGGGATTGCTCAAGGCCAGCGGGGCCGCGTTTCGCCAGGCGAAGCAGCCCTGGGTTGCGATTACCGCCGGCAGACTTTTCATATCTGCCGGCAGGCCTTCGCTTTGGCGGTGTTCCAGCCAGAGATTGATGTTTTCTTCGAGCTGGCGTGAACTGGTTTTGATACCGCTAAACGCGAATACAAAAACCGGCGGGCGGCCTATCAATTGAAAACGGGCCGAGCGCAAGGGATCGGTATGCACGAAGCCCTTGTTCTTATCGAGGGTCATGCCATTCTTTTTTGCCAGCTTGTGTAAAACTTCTTTTTCGATATTGGGGTTCAACTGCGCCAGCGAGGCACTGTTGTCGAGCGCATCGAAAAAAGTTTTACGAATCAGTTTGGCTTTCACTTCGATCGCGGCGAGTACCGATTCGTAGAGGTAAACCGAATGGGTGCCGCGCAGACCGATGCGAGGAAAATCGCAATTGTAAATTACGATATCCAGATGTTCCGAATAGTTGCCGAAGGCGTCGACAACGCGACCCGATCCTATGGCGTAATTTTCCGGTAAAAAAGGTTCCAGCATGGCGTGGATGAATGCCTGTTTTGCCGCCGCATCGTCGAGTTCATCCTTTTCGATTGCAGCGATTAAATCGGCTTCGCCTTTTAAGTTTTTCGCGACGAGTCGCGACCAGTCTTCATAATTATTCATGATGTTTACCGCCCAGGAGAGCTTCCTCAATCATCTTATGTAGCAGAATGGAGTCAAAATTCTACACCATTTTCACATTGCGAGTCTAAAAAGTCGGTATAAACAAGGGCATACAGCCGATAACCGGCCATAGACACTGTACTGACGGGATTGCTGGGGTATTATTGGGCATCTGCAAACTATGTCACTTTTATGCGTTTAATCGATCCAGCTGTCGGTGGCTTTGACGAAATCCGGGAAAAGTTTCGCTGGCATATTCCTGCCCAACTGAATATTGCGCAGCAGGTATGCGAGCGCCATCAGGGTGAGTCTGTCGCCATTTATTGTGAAAACGCAGACGGTGAGCGTGCGCAATATAGTTTCGCCGATCTGAAAAAACTCTCGGACAAATTCGCCAATACATTACGCGGTCTTGGCGTAGTCGCCGGCGACCGCGTTGCCATAGTATTGCCGCAGCGAATCGAAACCATAGTCGCTCATCTGGCCATCTACAAGCTCGGTGCTGTGGCCCTGCCGTTGGCCATATTGTTCGGTCCCGAGGCGCTGGAATATCGCCTGCGCGATAGCGCTGCCAGGGTTGCGATTACCAATGCGAGTCGCTACGACGATTTGAAATTGCTGCAGCAACAGTTGCCCGAACTGGCGCAGGTGATTGGTTGTCGTTGTGGCGCGACCGCGGAAGAGTTCTGGCATTTGATGGAAAAGGCTTCTGACAGTTTTACCATGGTCAATACCCGCGCCGACGATCCTGCCTGTCTGATTTATACCTCGGGCACGACCGGGCCGCCGAAGGGGGCGGTGATCGCGCATCGTGCGGTGATCGGAAATTTCACCGGCTTTGAAATGTCACAGAATCTCTACCCGCAGCCCGGTGCGGTTTTCTGGACACCGGCCGACTGGGCCTGGACCGGCGGACTCTGGGATGCATTGCTGCCAGCGCTGAATTACGGCATGCCGATACTCGCCTATGAGGGCGGTGGCTTCGACGAGGACAGGGTGTGCCGGTTGATGCAGGATTACTCGGTTAGCAATGCCTTCATCCCGCCTACCGCATTGAAAATGCTGCGCGCGATGCCGGATATACAGTCGCGTTATCGGTTCAAGCTGCGAGCCATCATGAGCGCCGGTGAACAGGTAGGTGAAGAATTAATCCACTGGGGGAAAGAAGCATTCGGCC
>CAXBMV010000021.1:0-13567 GCA_963976575.1 uncultured Gammaproteobacteria bacterium
CTCACCGAGCCGGCACCGGACGACGCGCAGCTCACCCAGATTCTGCAGGCGGCGATGAGCGCGCCGGATCACGGCCGCATCCGCCCTTATCGATTCATCAGCATACGCGGCGATGCGCGCTATCAGTTATCCGAAGTCTTCGCTGCAGCAGTAAAAGGTCGTAACCCCGAGGTCAGCGACGACTATCTGAAGAAGCAGATGGACAAGCCGCTGCGCTCGCCACTGATCCTGGTGGTGGTCGCCAGCCTGATCGACAGCCCGAAGATCCCGCATATCGAGCAAATGCTCAGCGCCGGTGCGGCCGCACACAACGTACTGCTGGCCAGCAACGCACTAGGCTTCGGCTCCATCTGGCTGACCGGCGACAATGCCTACGACCCGCTGGTGCGCGATGCGCTGGGTCTTGCCGGGAACGAAGAAATCGTCGGCTTTCTTTACCTCGGCAGTGAAAAAACCACCATGCCGGATCGCGTCCCAACCGAACCCGATGCCTACCTGAGTCACTGGCAGGGCCCGCTTAACCGCTAAAGCAGTCTTTATTAACCCCTGCCGGGCCGCAAATCGATTCAGCTTTGCCCCTGGATCGGTTAAAATCCTGCCATTCCATCCCAGCCCGGTTAATCCATACCATGTCAGATTCCCCTACTGTTGCCAGCGACAGTTCCAATTTCATACGCGATATCATCAGTAAAGATATCGCCAGCAAGAAAACCGAAAAAGTGATCACGCGCTTTCCACCCGAGCCCAACGGTTACCTGCACATCGGTCACGCCAAGTCGATTTGTCTGAACTTCGGGGTCGCGCGCGATTTTAACGGGCACTGCAACCTGCGTTTCGACGACACCAATCCGGAGAAGGAAAGCGTCGAATACATCAATGCGATTCGCCGTGATGTCGAGTGGCTGGGATTCAAATGGCACAGCAATCCCTTCGCTTCGGACTATTTCGAACAGCTATACGGCTACGCCGTCGACCTGATCATGCAGGGCAAGGCATATGTCGATAGCCAGAATGCCGAGGACATGCGCCAGAATCGCGGCACCCTGACCAGCCCGGGTGAGGAAAGCCCTTTTCGAGATCGCACACCGGAAGAAAATCTGAAGTTGTTCGGGGCGATGCGCGCCGGTGAATATGGCGACGGCGAACACGCGCTGCGCGCCAAAATCGACATGAAGTCCGGCAATATCAATATGCGCGACCCGGTCATTTACCGCATTCGTCACGTCACCCACCACAACACCGGCGACGCCTGGTGCATTTACCCGTTATACGACTTTACCCACGGCCTCTCGGATGCGATCGAGGGTGTCACCCACTCACTGTGCACGCTGGAGTTCGAAGACCATCGTCCGCTTTACGACTGGATACTGGATAACCTGGAAACACCGTCGCGCCCGGTACAGATCGAATTTGCGCGATTACAGCTGGAATATTCGCTGACCAGCAAACGCAAGCTCAATGCGCTGGTCAACGAAGGTCATGTCAGTGGCTGGGACGACCCGCGCATGTTAACCATTTCGGGTATGCGTCGACGCGGCTTCACGCCCGAGTCGATCGTCGCCTTTTGTGGTGCCATAGGTATCACCAAGCAGGACAGCACCATCAAGATGGCGGTGCTGGAAAACGAGTTGCGCGAAGACCTGAATACGCGTGCTGTGCGGCGCATGGCCGTGGTCAACCCGATCAAGGTCATCATCGAGAATTACCCCGAAGATCAGGAAGAGTTTTTCGACGGCGCCAACCATCCGCAAAACCCGGAATACGGCACGCGCAAGGTGCCTTTTTCCCGCGAAATCTATATCGAGAGAGACGATTTCATGGAAGACGCGCCGAAGAAATTCTTCCGCCTCAGCCTGGGCCGTGAAGTCAGACTGCGTTTCGCCTATTACGTTACCTGCACCGAGGTGATCAAAAATACCGATGGAGAGATCGAATCGCTGGTGTGCAGCTACGACCCGGAAAGTCGCGGCGGTAACAGTGCCGACGGACGCAAGGTGAAGGGCACCATCCACTGGGTTAGCGTGAAGCATGCGCTAAATGCTACGGTGAACCTCTATGATCGCCTGTTTACCACAGCGAATCCGGCAGCAGCAGCCAATATCGCCGATGTACTCAACCCCGAATCGAATATCGTCATGAGCAATGCCAAGCTGGAACCGAATATCGAGGTGGTTGATAACGCACTGGCCTACCAGTTCGAGCGCCTCGGTTATTTCATCAGCGACTACGATTCCACCGCGGAAAAACCTTTATTCAACCGCACCATGACCTTGCGCGATAGCTGGGCCAAGATCGAGCAAGCGGGATAAGCTGTCGACATTGAGCAAGCCCGCCGTCCAGACTATCCTCAAACTGCTATCCGGTTTATCGCTGCGTAATCAATACCGTGTCGCCGATCTGGTCAGCTTTTTTGTCTACCATAGCCCCAACCAGTTGTCGCGCCAGGCGCGTGAAAATATCCAGATGTGTTTTGCAGAAGAATCACAGGCCTGGCAGACCCGGCTGACGCGCGAATCGATACGCCATACCTGTTACTCGCTATTTGAACTCGCCGCGGTCTGGTGCTGGCCGGCACAGCGCATACTCGAACAGCTCGACGACAAACAGGCCGGGGCTGTGCTGGAGCAATCCAGTCGGGGCAAAATCATCATCGCGCCGCATCTGGGCAGCTGGGAATTGCTCAATATCTGGCTGGCCCGGCAGGGTGCATCGCTCAGCCTTTACCGCCCGCTGCGTAACCGCCGTCATGCACAGTTCGTTCTCGAATCGCGCAGCCGCAACGGCGCCGAGCTGGTACCCACCACTACCGCGGGGCTGCGCAAACTGTTACGCGGCCTGCAGCAAGGCAGCAGCGTGATGCTGCTCACCGACCAGAAGCCGGCGGCGAAGAAAAACAGCGTCGACGCAGCCTTTTTCGGCCTGCAGGCCTCGACCACGACACTGGTCAATTCTCTGCTCAAAAAGGTCGATTGCGATGTGTTTATCGCCGCCGCCTGCCGTAGCCAGCCAGCGGGCAGATTCGAACTGCTGCTTAAAGCACTGGACAGCGCCAGGCTTGCCGGCGATGCCTCAGGCAGCACGCAATATATGAACGACGAAATCGAACAACTGGCGATGCAATTTGCCGAACAATACCAGTGGACTTACCGTCGATTTACCGCCAACGAATACCAACAGTTATGATATGGTCACGCGATGAATATGAGCCCGTTAATCGAACAATATAAACGCTACGTACTCGCCAAACCCTGGGTGACGCTGCTGGTCTGCGCCGTCTTCGTCGGCTTTTTTCTCGCTCATATGGGTCGTTTCGAACTGGATGCTTCGGCCGACTCGCTGATCCTGGAAAACGATTCCAGTCTCAAGTACTACCGCCAGGTGCGCGAGAAATACGGCGCCGATAATTTCCTCATAGTGACTTACAGCCCGAAGGGGGAATTATTCAGCAGCGAGGTACTCGGTGACATCGCAAGCCTGCGTGGACAACTTGCCGAGCTGCCACAAATCAGTTCGGTGGTCACACTGCTCGACGTGCCGCTGGTGGACAGCCCGCCGATGACCTTGAACGAAATCTCGCGCAATGTGCGCACGCTGGAAAGCGACGATGTCGATGTCGATCTGGCGCGCCAGGAAATGACGCACAGTCCGCTATACGAAAATCTGCTGGTCAGCAGCCAGGGCGACACTACCGCCTTACAGCTTAATATTCAGGTCAACGAAAAACTGCTCGACCTGATCAATAACCGCGACAAGCTCTACGACATGAAAGGCGCTATCCCGGACATCGACGATCGTCTGCAGGCATTCAACCTGCAAATCAAACAGGAAAACCTGTTACAGAAACAACGTATCGACGATACCATTTTCCAGGTGCGCAGGATCATGGATGAATATCGCGGCCGGGCGACCTTATTTCTTGGCGGCGTACCGATGATTGCTTCGGATTCGATATCCTTCATCCGCAGCGACCTCAAGGTGTTTGGTGTCGGTGTCGTACTGTTTATCGTGCTGATCCTGATTCTATCCTTTCGTCAACCGCGCTGGGTGATACTGCCGCTGGGCGCCTGTCTGGCTAGCGCCCTCACCATGGTCGGCTATCTTGGCTGGATGAACTGGCCGGTTACCGTGGTGTCATCGAATTTCATCTCGCTGCTGTTGATTATCACCCTGTCATTGATCATCCACCTGATCGTACGCTATCGTGAGGTCGCCCAGCTCATGCCCGAGGCCAGCCAGATGGAACTGGTCAGCGAGACGGTGGCGAGCAAGTTCATCCCCAGTTTTTATACTTCGATTACAACCATAGTGGCCTTTGGCTCGTTGTTGATCAGCGGTATTCGTCCGGTAATCGACTTTGGCTGGATGATGGTAATCGGCATCACGCTTTCATTTATCCTCGCTTTCACCTTGTTTCCTGCCGCCCTGGTGCTATTGCCAAGACTGGATACGACCACCAAGAGCGATATCACCGGCAACATCATCAACGCCGTCGCCGACTTTATCCAGCACAAAACCAAAGCCACGCTTGCCCTGTTTGCGCTGCTCGTAGTCATCGCCGTCACCGGAATCCCGAAGCTTTCGGTTGAAAACCGTTTCATCGATTACTACCACGAGAGCACCGAAATTTATCAAGGAATGACACTGATCGACGAAAAACTCGGCGGCACCACGCCGATGGACGTTATTATCGACGCGCCCGCCGACTCGGTGTTCAAGGAAGATGCCTACGCCGAGGAAGGCGACATTACTTCGACCAGCTACTGGTTTAACAGCGACGGTCTGCAAGAGGTTGCAGATATCCACCAGTACCTCGATAGCCTGCCGGAAACCGGCAAGGTGATGTCGGTGCATACCGGCATGAAAATGCTGGAATCCTTGAACGATGGCAAATCTTATAGCGACTTCAAGCTGGCGGTGGTATACAAACGCCTGCCCGAAGTCATCAAGAAAGCACTGATCGAACCTTACCTGTCTGCCGACGGTAACCAGTTACGCTTCAGCATTCGTATTTACGAATCGGACAAGTCACTGCGTCGTCAGCAGCTGATCGACAAGATCTACAACGATCTCACGGGGAAATTCGGACTCGCTCCCGAACAGGTCACCGTTTCCGGCATGGCAGTGCTGTATAACAACCTGCTGCAAAGCCTGTTCAAATCGCAGATTTTGACCATAGGTGCGGTATTCGTCGCCATCTTGCTAATGTTTATGTTGCTGTTCAGGGCGGTGAAACTTTCCATCGCAGCAATCATTCCAAACATCGTCGCAGTTGGCCTGGTACTGGGGCTGATGGGCTGGCTCGGCATCCCGCTGGACATCATGACCATCACAATCGCCTCGATCAGCATCGGCATTGGCGTGGACGACTCCATTCACTATTTGCACCGTTTTCGCGAAGAGTTCGCCATCGATCAGGATTACTGGGGCGCGATCAGGCGCTGTCACAACAGTATCGCGCGCGCAATGTATTACACTTCGCTGATCATTGTGCTTGGATTCTCAATTCTGACGCTATCCAATTTCATTCCGACAATATACTTCGGACTACTCAGCGGGCTGGCGATGATGGCCGCGCTGGTCGCCAATCTGATGCTGTTACCGCTATTGATCGCTCGCTTCAAGCTGGGATAAAAGTGCGGCTAAGGTAATTTACGCTTCTGTGTACTGCTGCGCGTACTGTTGCGAATCGCCCTCATTATGGTATTAACGCTGCGTATCTGCATGCGCCTGACCGGGCTCGGCGGGCTATGCTCATCGGCTATTTCGGTGCCGTAACCGGGTTCGTCGATGACAACACTACCGTAGGCGTTGGACACTTCGATGGCTGTCTTCCTGCCCTCCTCGTCTTCGAGCAGGCTGACCCTGGCCGAGGCCTCGACTATGACCCCGTCTTTTTCCTCGCGCTCGAACACTTCACCGGCGACGTCGGTACCGCGTATGCCTATGGTTGCCACCGTTACGTTGACCTTCACGGATTTCGGTTTCTTCTTCGCAAATAGCCCGGAAACGAAACGGAAGGCACCCTTGAGGATACTGGTTCCAAAACTGTCTTCGGCGTCGGCGCTTTCATCGTAGGTATCAATATTCATCTTCGCCTCGGGGCCTAGAACGAAAAATGTTTTATCGAGAAAGCGCAAGTAGATATTGGCATCCTTGCCGGTGCGAATCTTGTCGCCGGCGTAGACTATCGAGCCGGATTTCAGCGGTCTGCGCGCCAGCCCCTGCTCTACCCAGGCTTCGCCCTTCAAAAAGGTCCCCTTGCCGGCCGGGTCGGCCGCGTGGGCCGCCTGGGCCGACAGTAGCAGGCAGAAGCAGGCCAGCATTAAAAAGCCGGTCCTGTTCAATGTTTGAATCCCTCGCATAACCCGAAGTATAGCCCAGGCGGCGCCCGAAAATGAAGCCGGGGCAGTGTATGCTCGATAGCGACCCTTTCTGCCAATTTCGATCATGTCCCCTCCTGGAACTTACGCCTTCACTTAGCCGCTATTAAGGACCCACCGTCGTGAAGTTCAGATTATCCAGGATCATGGCCTGATCAAGATCGGCCTGTATGACAATGGATCCAATATCACCAATACCCCCAATGGCGGCGCTACCTGAATTCACGGTAAATCCGGCTTGATTGATAAACGGTGCCGACCCACTGAATAGCAGCGGGGCCCCTATTGGCAAACCGCCTCCATCGAATACCAGGACTGTTACATTGCCCGAGGGTGTCGCGTAATCGAACGAGAGGCTGCTGACATCGTTTGTGAAATCGAGTGTGACCTGTGTAATAGGCACTGTATCAAACGCACCAATATTCGCGTAGTAACCGGAAATCACCGTACCCGAGTTGGATGGGTTTACCGGATTCACAAAGGTTGACCCTGGTGTGATATCACTGTCCGAAATCTCGACGCCATTGTATTCGTTGGACGGAAAGGACTCGCTAGGCGAGGTATAGGCTGTACCGTTCTGGCGGGTATTGAAATCGATCGAGAATACCGCGCCGCCCTCGGCCAGGTCGTTCAGATTGACCGTTATAGCGGCCGAGTTGCTCAGCGGCGGCACGTCTCCATTGTCCGTTACCTCGACGGTCAGGTTGAACACCGGCGTGGTTTCAAAATCCAGCGCGGCGCTGTTGGCCACGGTGATTTGACCGGCGTTGTTGATCACAAAGGCACCCCCGGTATTACCGGCGGTGATGGCAAAGGCGAGGCTCGCCCCCGCATCCTGATCGCTGGCGATGATGGGCGCGCCGACATTGGTACCATTCGCGGAATTTTCATCGATGTTTCGTAGTTGCGGCGAGATCGAGGGTGGCTCGTCCAGGTCAACCACGTTAACAATGAAAGCCTGACTGGTACTGGCACCGTAAAAATCGGTGCTTTGCACGGTGACCGCGTAACTGGACTTGGATTCGAAGTTCAGCGTGCCATCGTTGATTACCAGGCTGGAACCACCCGCCCCGATGGAAAAATTCGCCGCATCGGCCCCACCCGTAATGCTATAGCTATGAGAATCACAGTTAGTGGTATCGGTGGTGCTTAAATTACCAACAGTTGTATTTCCGGAAGTATTTTCATTCACCGTGGAAACACTCAAACCCAGTCCAGTGGGAAGACTATTCAGTGCTGCCAGCGAATCATACAAATTAATACGATTGAAATCACCGGTCACCGCTACCGTGGCACCCAGGTCCAGGCTGTTCAATACCTGATCCGGAGTAACCCCGCAGGATATCAGTATCGCGGCACCGGCAGTGGTGAAGGCAGCAGCGGCTGAAGTGCCGTTTGACAGGGTGTATAAACTCGCATCGACCGAAGCTATGGTAGTTGACTGAATATTCACGCCGGGAGCGGCAAGCTCTATCCAGCTGCCGAAATTACTATCTGCTTTTTTGGCGTCGGCGGCACAATTTCCTGCGCTACAGTCCGAGGCAGCAACGACGATAAAACTTTCCTTGTTGACGGTGGATATATCATCGGGATGAAACGGATCCAGTGCCGGGTCGTTGCACAGCCCGGGCCAGGTATTGATATCGGTATTGGTATTACCGGCCGAATTCACCACCACCACTCCGGAGCTGATAATGTTATCTATAGCACCACATAATCCGTTCGCTGGAACCGGTTGCGACGGCACTGAAAATGCAGCGAGCAGTACCGAACCCGTACCCGAAGCGTTGACATTATTAAGACCGGCAATCATTTCAGCCTGGGTGACTACCGCATCAACGCTCACGACAAAGGATTCGATGTTAATGCTTCTACCGGGCGCGGCAATACCCAGAGCGTTATCGGTAGCTGCCGCGATGATTCCCGCCATTTCGGTACCGTGACCGAGGCTATCCGAGTTTGCCCCGGCAATGACTTCTGCCAGAACCTTGCCGCTCAGATCCGGATGCCCGGCATCGACACCGCTATCAAGCAGAGTGACGGTCATTCCGGCTCCCACAGCATTGGCATCCCAGACATGGCTTGGCGTACCTGCGCTTAAATCATCCGAACTGATTAACTGCAAACCGTGTTGCAGCGCGTACTGGGTATCGTTTGGTGTTGTATTGTATTCGCCAAAATAGTTTGCTGAAACACCGCTGACCCCATCACTGGCGCCAATTTGCCTGCTCAACTGATCGATCTGTGCTGGCGACAATACCTGAGGGAATCTGACCTGGTAAAGGCCGGTCAACAACGAGGTGCCGACCACCTCCCCACCGTATCTGCCCAGCAGTGTTTTAATGTAGTCATCGCTGAAACCGGGCTCAATCACTACCAGCAATTCGTTGCCGACCACCGTTGCATCACCGATCTGCACCTGGTTGCCCGCCGAGGTATCCGACTGCGCCAGTTGCTGCGTGAAATTGGTTGCGCACAGCTGGTATTCCGTCGAGAGAATGTCAAACCCCTGTGCAGACGTGGCAACACCGACGTAAGGCTGGCAATCGCCGCCATTCAGACCCGCTGTAGCCAGAGTTTGCTGAACGGCATAGATGCCATCGCCAGCGACCGTATCGCCACTATGACCATCGTCGTTCATCAAGGCTTCGACACCCGAATCCAGGTTCCTCAGACGTATATTACCTGGAGCCTGGCTGCCATCGGTAAGCAGACGAACACGAAACAATACCGCGGTATCACCGGAGTTGGGTATTAGTGCGAAGGGTAACGAGGTGGGCGAGGAAACCGCGATGCTGGTGCCCCCGAAGGCCGCGTAGTTAAATTTAACTGGTGGGGAATGTTGCTCCCAGCGTTTGTGATGTTTTAGTCTGGATGATTTGGATTTGTGACCGCTTTTACCTGAATATTGCTTTTCGTTTTTATTTTTCGTGTCGCTTTTTCCGTGCTTATCGTACTTGTCGTCGTCCCAGTCATCTTCATCGTATTTGGTTTTTTTGTTGTGCTTAACTTTTTTGTGGTGTTTTTTCACCTTGCCAAAAGACAGCAATGCGGGATTGGTTGTTTGACCCACAGCAAGTATGCCGCCATCCACATCGAGTTCGATATAGGGCACTCCACCGGAATTGATGCCATTCGCATTGATGACTTCGTACTTGTTTTTGTGTATCCCGGTTATCGCCACACGAATCGGAGGCATGATTTCGGCCGAAGAAGTATTGGTGACAGTGACCCAGGTATTGAAGGCCCGGTTATGACGGTCGTAATGCGCCCGCGTAAATTCCACGCTGACTCGTTCATCGATATTGGTGGTTATTTCAGCCTTTGCTTTGCCGGAGAAGAAGACAGTCGACATCACCAGAAAAATAAAAGCTAAGAATACTACGCCCGAAATACTGCCGGACATGGATTGAATCGATCGATTAAACATTTGTAGCTCCCTGGTTGATGGCGGTATTGACCCCATTAATGGATTTCCATTGACCACCTTAACTACCGCTTGATTCGCCACTTTCCGGTGACGATCTGATATGACAAGTCTAAATTCGTATAAAACAGAAAAAATTGAACTCTATCACACAAATTTTCGCGGTGAATACCCTGAATGGGCTAAATTCAAAGCGCCGTCGCATCATAAAATCTGTCGAGATTGGCCCCGTTAAATCACCCCAACCGGTCGACCATCGCCTAGAATTCGGTCAAGTAGCCCAGCGACACTGCCCAATTGTCGATAAAATCGTGGCTCGCTATTTTTTCGTAGGTAAAGAAAAATTGACTACCGCTATTCATCGCCAGAACCACTCCCAGACTACCCAGCACATACTCGGTATCGGGCTTGTCAGACTGTAATTCCAGCAAGGGCACCACGGTGGGCATGTTTGCCAATCTGGCCTTGCTGATATTGGCATCGTCTTCGGTCTGCAACACACCGGCAAGACTCGCGTTGGGGATCAGCGCAGCCCAGCCCATATCCAGCGTATAACTCCAGTTTCCACCGAGAGTAATCGTCAGAGAGTCGGTGGTTTGTTCTTCGTAGCGCAATTCGAGGTTGGTACTACCTTCTTCCTCGTGGTTATCGATGGTGGTACGCGTGTAGTCCAGTGCCGCAAGCAGACCATAAGTACTTTTACCCGGATACCAGTCTATGCCATAGGAAGTACCTAGTAGCCATTGGTTACCGCCAAACTTTGAGCGCACGGTTCCGTTCAATCCCGCGATAGGCAGACCCGGGTCACCGCTAATGGAGATGTCCCGAGAGTTTTCATAGTCCAGATCGGCATAACCGAAATAGGCATCAAAGTAAGCGTTCTGGTTGAGCAGGTAAGTCGTATATACGGTTAGGGAATTGCTATCTGTGTTCAAAAACCCGGCGCTGCCATCATATCTGGCCTCGTCGCTGGTGATTCCGAGCGCAGCACCGACGATCTGCTTGTCATTGAAGCGGTAATCGAAGCCGACGACTATTCCTTCCAGATCCGAGTCATAACCAACCTCGTTATTTGTCGAAACCCGCTCGGTTTCACCGCTTTGCACCGCCAGCAGCATGCCCCAGCCACCCTGCGGGATTTCCTCCTCCTTGATTTCATCCAGTCTGCTTTTGACAGTACCCGCCTGTTTTTGTGCTACCGAGTCGGAACTGTTATCCAGGGCTCCTACCGAACCGATATTCGAGGTACTGGCATAGCTACCCGAGTTATTGAAACCACCGGGAAACAGTGGTGAACAAACCTCATTGGAATAGCGCGTTATTTCGGGAGAAGTCCACCCCTGGGCTAACAGGTCAATAGGGGCCGTGTTGCAGGGGATAACAATGTAATTTTCAAACTGGTTGTCGACAAAATCGGGGTCGGTGACGAGGGATCCTGCTGCCTCGGCCCTGTGTAAAAATAGCAGGGCCAGGATTCCGAGCAGGGTTAGCGCATGCGCCAGGCAGGTAAACGATTCAATACCCGGATGATTGGCAATGCAGGCTTGATCCCTGTCCATATCCCCTCCTTCATATTATTTTTCAGGTAAGTCATTCTACACCGGGAGAGATAAAATGGAATAAATCGAAAAATTATGTCGAAAA
The DNA here is from genome assembly GCA_963976575.1 of uncultured Gammaproteobacteria bacterium. Lineage (GTDB taxonomy): Bacteria > Pseudomonadota > Gammaproteobacteria. The sequence goes on from CAXBMV010000021.1 coordinate 11,452, forward strand.
CGGCCTAGCTCCTTGGTTATGCTATTACCCGCAAGCAAATGGAGAAATGACAATGTCAAAATTTGTATTCATTTATCACGGCGGCGAAATGCCTGAAACCGAGGAAGAAGGGGCCAGGGTTATGGCCGAATGGGAAGCCTGGTTTGGCGCCATGGGTGCCGCGGTCATCGACGGTGGCGCACCGGTGGGCATGTCCTCTACCCTGCACAGCGATGGCTCGGTAACTGCTGATGGCGGCGCCAACCCGACCAGCGGCTACAGCCTGGTCAGCGCTGACAACATCGATGCGGCAATCGAACTCGCCAGGGGCTGCCCGATATTGAAGGCCAAAGGTTCCATAGAAGTTGCCGAAGCGATGGAGATGTAACCAGCTTCAAATTTGACCTGGGGTATAGGGACAGCGGAGGCCGTTTGAGATTGCCCGCTGGAAAACTGATGGCTACCAGGTGATCAATTCTGCCGGTAGATGATCGATGCGGTTCAGGTAAACCACGTTGTGCGAGCCATCGATAAAATCGATGCGCGAAATCGAGGTGTTGTGCATCGTCCAGTTTGTTTCCCAGAGACTCTGGTAATTCGGTTCGTGCCTGGGTATCTGCATCAACTCGTTGATGAATTGATCGATAAAATCACCATGTACGATCAGCGCGATACTGTCATCGCTAGAGTCGAGCCTGCGCCTGAAATCTACGACCACTTTTTGCATGCGCATGAGGAATTGCGGCTCGTCTTCTATCGGTCGATTCCACCAGCCATCCTCGTTCAAATTTTCGGGCAGGGCGAGCCCTGGGAAGCGTTGTTCGAAGTAACTGCGCCCTGGGCCCGGTAATCCACGCGCTTGGCCATCTTCATCGACGTCGTAAATACCAAACTTTTCGTGAATATCGGGCAAGGCCTCAAGCGCCATCAGGCTGCAATAGAGTTGGGTAATGCCAAAACCGGTTTGTTCATTCTGGTTAAAAGGTTGTCGCCGCGGCTCACCCTCGGGATGGGCCAGTTGTTTTGCGAGTACCTCCGCCTGCTGATGTCCTGCGGGGGTGATTTCGGGATCGGGAAAACGTCCCGGCATGAACGAACTGCCATTCCAGATGGCGTTGTTGGCCGATTGCGCGTGCCTTATCAAGTACAGACTTGCCAAGTATTTACTCCGATTCCAGATTAATCATTGCATCCGCTAACGCTTGATGCCGAGGCGCTCTGCCGCCTGTGCTGGACTGGCCGGCTCGCGACCAAGTTCGCGGATGATGCGCAACGCTCGCTCGACCAGCTGCAGGTTGCTGGCGAACTCACCCTTGTCGATATAGAGGTTGTCTTCGAGACCGACGCGGCAGTTGCCACCCTGGCTGGCGGCCTGAGCGACTATATTGAACTCCATCCTGGAAATACCGAAGGCACTCCAGTTGGCATTGTCGGGCAACAGACTCTTCATCAGGTTGAGCACTTCCGGGGTAGCCGGTGAGGCATGCGGGATGCCCAGGCAAAGCTGAAACATCGGATCGCCATCGATCAGGCCATCCTTGATCAGGCTATGCGCGAACATGATATGCCCGGGTTCGAATACTTCCAGTTCGGGCTTGACGCCGAGTTCCTGGATGCGTTTCGCCATGATGCGTAAATGCGCCGGCGTATTGACGAAAATGGTTTCGCCGAAATTAAATGTGCCCACGTCCAGAGTGCAGATATCCGGTCGCAATTGTTCGATATGATGCAATCGATCCAGCGGCTGGATCAGCGTGGTGCCCGGCCCGCCGACAGCGGCATCGACCTCACCCGGAGCAAAACGGGCACCTTCGCTGGTGGTGAGATTTATCAATACATCGCTGCCGGAGTCACGGATGCGTTCGACCACCTCGCGATACAACTCGGGGTCTCCCGAACGCATGCCGGTTTTCGGGTCACGCACGTGGATGTGGACTATCGCAGCGCCCGCCTTTGCCACGGCGATACAGTCGTTGGCTATATGTTCGGGGGTAATCGGGTAGTTCGGGTGCTTGCCCTGGTTATTATGTCCACCAGTAACTGCGCAGGTTAGAATTACTTCGTCTGTCATAACTGCTTTTCCTCGCTTACTCACCCTTGAATTCGGGCGCTCGTTTCTGGTTAAAGGCACTGATTC
>CAXBMV010000022.1:0-13455 GCA_963976575.1 uncultured Gammaproteobacteria bacterium
GAAATGTGGCAGCACTGTGGCGCCGACATCGAGTCATTGTCAGTGGGTCACCATGACAAGGTGCTTGCGGCGACGTCGCATTTGCCACATATGCTGGCTTACACGCTGGTACATCACTTATCGGGGCTCAACGAACACGAAGAGATCTTTCGCTATGCCGCCGGAGGATTCCGCGATTTTACCCGCATCGCCTCCAGCGACCCGGTAATGTGGCGAGATGTCTGTCTTTCCAATGGCGATGCCTTGCTGAAGTTAATTCAGCAGTATCAGCTGGAGCTCGACCAGGTGGCTCATGCTATCCGTGATGGAGATGCTGATAAACTTTTGAAACTGTTCAGTCGCGCCAAATCGGAACGCGATTCTCTGGTAGGTAATTGTTAATGGATCAATTTGTCTGTCTACCCGGTGGCTCTGTCGCTGGTGAAATCCAGGTGCCAGGAGACAAGTCGATTTCGCATCGTTCTGTGATTTTTGGCTCCATCGCCAATGGCGTGAGCAGAATATCCGGTTTTCTGCAGGGTGAAGACAGCCTCAATACGGTTGCGGCATTCCGCTCCATGGGCGTAGAAATAGAGCGTGACCAGGATCGACTTGTCATCCAGGGAGCAGGGCTCAATGGTCTGAGTTCTCCAGCTGAAGATTTACAAATGGGCAATTCTGGAACGGCGATGCGCCTGTTGCTGGGCCTGCTGGCCGGTCAGGACTTTGACAGTGTGCTGCTCGGCGATGAGTCTCTGAGCAAGCGACCGATGAATCGTGTCATCGACCCATTGTCTGTGATGGGCGCAAAAATCAGTGCCGAGGCGGGTGGCCGTGCGCCGCTGAGGATCAGCGGTAAAGCCGATTTGCAGGGCATAGATTACGATATCCCGGTAGCTTCGGCTCAGATTAAATCCTGCCTGTTGCTGGCCGGGCTTTATGCGCGTGGAGATACCCTATTGCGCGAACCCGCAACCACGCGCGATCACAGCGAACGCATGTTGCGCGGTTTCGGCTGTGAAGTAGACAGCGAGGGTGGCGAAATACGGCTCAGGGGCGGGCAATCATTGCAGGCATGTGACATCGAGGTTCCCGCCGATATTTCTTCGGCAGCCTTTTTCATGGTGGCGGCTTCGATCGCCGAGGATAGTCAGCTTCTGTTACGCCATGTCGGCGTCAACCCCACGCGTACCGGCGTGATCGATATACTCAGGCTGATGGGTGCCGATATCAAGCTGATCAACCAGCGCGAAGTCGGTGGTGAGGTGGTAGCCGACATCGAAGTGCGCAGCGCCAGACTGCGAGGCATAGACATACCTGAGGAATTGGTGCCGCTGGCAATCGACGAATTCCCGGTATTGTTTATTGCTGCCGCCTGCGCTACCGGGGTAACCCGGCTAACAGGCGCCAGTGAACTTCGCGTCAAGGAGAGCGATCGAATTCAGGCGATGGCAGATGGATTGGCTATACTGGGCGTCGAGGCGCAGCCCGCCGAAGACGGCATTTGCATCCAGGGAGGGCAGATCAGGGGCGGGGAGGTTGATTCTCTGGGAGATCACCGTATCGCGATGGCCTTCAGTATCGCCTCTTTAAGAGCAACTGACGAGATACGCATCAATAACTGTAGTAATGTAAACACTTCGTTCCCGGGTTTCGTCCCGTTGGCGCGACAGACCGGCATCAGGATAACAGGCAATGAATGACAGTAAGTCTTATATAGTAACAATCGACGGCCCGAGTGGGTCGGGCAAAGGTTCTTTGGCGCTGGCGATCGCGCGCGAGCTGGGCTTCAACATACTCGATAGTGGCGCAATTTACCGACTGGTCGCGCTTAAGGCTTTGCAGCTGGGCCTGGATCTGCACCAGCAGGATGCGGTGGTGGCCGTGCTCGACGATTTCGATATTCGTTTCGAGGTCGGCGAAGAGCTTTCCATCCCCTACCTTGACGGGGTCGATGTTTCTGCCGATATCCGTCTGGAGACCACCGGTGAGGCAGCCTCGATCGTGGCCACCCATGCACAGCTGCGCAGCAAGCTGTTAACACTGCAGCAGTCTTTTTTCCAGCCGCCTGGCCTGGTCGCCGATGGCCGCGATATGGGTGGCGTGGTATTCCCGCATGCCCGTTTTAAGTTTTATTTGTATGCTTCTGCCGAAATACGTGCACAAAGGCGATATAAGCAGTTGATTAGTATGGGAATATCCGCTAATATCGCCGATCTTCAAGCGGACATAGTGGAACGAGACGAGCGTGACCTCAATCGCAAGGCGTCACCACTGAAACCGGCAGAGGATGCAATAGTAGTAGATTCAAGTTATCTCGACCTGACTCAAGTAATAGAACTTGTACTCGGTCATATCCGGGATGAGCAGTAGTAGTAACCGTAACGGCCCCTGTGGATGCACTGTCTCCAGGGTTTTTTAACTAAACCCGGTAGCAAATCCAGTTCGGATTTTCTATCGACTGAACTCTTTTAGGAATTACCATGTCTGAAAATTTTGCAGAAATGTTTGAGCAAAGCATTACTCAAATGAATATGCGCGTCGGTGAAATCATCACCGGTGAAGTTGTCGATATCAACCGTGATGTTGTCATCGTCAACGCGGGCCTCAAGTCTGAGGGTGTTATCCCGGTAGAACAATTTTATAACGAAAGCGGTGAGCTCGATGTTGCCATAGGCGATACCGTCGAGGTTGCGCTGGATTCTTTCGAAGACGGCTATGGCGAATCCCGCCTGTCGCGCGAAAAAGCCAAGCGTGCCCGTGCATGGACCCGACTGGAAGAAGCGCAACAGGCTGACGAAATCGTCACCGGTCGCTTCACCGGCAAGGTCAAGGGTGGCTTCACCGTTGATATCGGCGAAATCCGTGCCTTCCTGCCCGGTTCACTGGTCGATGTACGTCCGGTTCGCGATACCGCTTACCTCGAAGAGAAAGAACTCGAGTTCAAGATCATCAAGCTGGATCAAAAGCGCAACAACGTTGTTGTATCGCGCCGTGCGGTAGTTGAGCGCGAGTTCAGCGAAGAACGCGAAAAGCTGCTGGAAACTCTGAAGGAAGGCGAACGTGTACGCGGTATCGTCAAGAATCTTACCGACTACGGTGCTTTTCTTGACCTCGGCGGCATAGACGGCTTGCTGCATATCACTGATATGGCCTGGAAGCGCGTCAAGCATCCTTCAGAAGTCGTTGAAATCGGTCAGGAAATCGATGTAGTTGTACTCAAGTTTGATCGCGAGAAAAATCGCGTCTCACTGGGACTGAAGCAAATGGGTGATGACCCCTGGGCCAACATCATGCGTCGTTATCCCGAAGGTCAGCGTCTCTACGGCCACGTTAGCAACATTACCGATTACGGTTGTTTTGTTGAGATCGAAGACGGCGTTGAAGGCCTGGTTCACGTTTCCGAAATGGATTGGACCAACAAAAATGTTAACCCCAACAAGGTCGTTACCCTGGGTGACGAAGTCGAAGTGGTTATTCTTGAAATCGACGAAGAGCGTCGCCGTATTTCTCTTGGCATGAAGCAATGCAAGGCAAATCCATGGGAAGAGTTCGGTACTACCAACGCCAAGGGCGACACCATTTCCGGTAAGATCAAATCGATTACCGACTTTGGTATCTTCATCGGCCTGGATGGCAATATCGATGGTCTGATTCATCTCACCGATCTGTCCTGGAACAAGACTGGCGAAGAAGCAGTTCGCGATTACCAGAAAGGACAGGAAGTAGAAGCCATGGTATTGTCGATCGATCCCGAGCGTGAGCGTATTTCGCTGGGCATCAAGCAAATCGAAAAAGACCCGTTCTCGAGCTTTATTTCAGAAAAGCCCAAGGGCAGCATAGTCAGGGGAACAGTTATATCGGTTGATGCCAAGGCGGCAGTTGTCGATCTCGGCGACGGAATTGAAGGTTTGTTACGCGCTTCCGAGATGGCGGCAGACCGTGTCGAGGATGCCCGTTCATTTATGAATGAAGGTGATCAGATCGAAGCCAAGATTACTGGTATGGACCGCAAGGGCCGTAGCATTTACCTGTCGATCAAAGCTAAGGATACCGAAGAAGAGCAGGAAGCCTTAAAGGACTATACAGCGAGCAGTGAAGGCACCGGCACAACCACCAGTTTTGGTGATTTGCTTAAGGAAAAAATGGACTCCTAGGATCCACAAGGTGGTGAGGCCTGGCCTCACCACCAAACCTGACATTGGACTTTGTGATGAAAGATACTGAATTTGTACCCTCGATGACCAAATCAGACTTGATCGACAACCTGTCGAGAAATCAGGGTCACCTGGCTTACAAGGATGTTGAATTAGCCGTCAAGAGTCTTATAGAAATGATGAGTAATGCGCTCGCCAATGGCGAGCGCATTGAAATCCGTGGTTTCGGAAGTTTCAGTCTTCATTACCGTCCACCAAGAACCGGTCGCAATCCCAAGTCTGGCGACAAGGTCGAATTACCCGGCAAATATGTTCCGCATTTCAAGCCCGGCAAAGAATTGCGCGATCGCGCCAACAACCAGAAATAGCATTCCATATAGCTGCCATTGAGAAATGGACATCTGGCTTTTTCTATTAATTTTCTGTGCAATCCTGATTGGCTGGTTGCTGGGCAGGTTGCAACCATTTACTGCAAAATCGAAAAACAGCGATAGCAATCGACTCTCGGAAACCTATGCCAAAGGGCTCAATTACCTGTTGGCCGAGGATTCTGACAATGCCATCAAAATTTTTACCGATCTGGTTGAAGTCAACAAGGACACCATCGAAATCCATATTGCCCTGGGCAACCTGTTTCGCTCCAAGGGTGAAGTCGATCGCGCTATCAAGGTGCATCAAAACCTGCTGGCCAGACCCAATCTGACGCGTAAGCAGCGTCACATGGCTATCGCCGAACTGGCCAACGACTATCTCAGGGCAGGGCTGCTGGATCGCGCTGAAAAACTTTACCGGGAAATGATTGAATTGCGCAGCGACGCTCTCGAGGCCTATCGTCGATTACTCGATTTGTATGTCACCGAAAAATCCTGGGAGGAAGCCGCCGATTGCGCGCAAATGTTGCTGCGAAGCGGCGAACCCGATGCCCAGATAATCTACAGCCAATGTCTTTGTGAGGTTGCCGAGCAGGCAATCCAGAGTGCCAATAACCGGCTTGCGCGCAAGAGTCTGGATAAGGCCCTGGAAGTCGATCCACGTAGCGTTCGAGCCAGCCTGCTATTGATCGATTTGCTGCTTGGCAGCGACAAACCCGCCGCGGCTAAAAGAATTTTCCAGCGCCTGACCCGAGAGAGTCCTGAGTACATGGAGCTTTATATCGATCCTGCGCGCAGGCTTTACCCGGGAAAGGAAATCGGTGTTTACCAGGAGTTTCTTCAGGAACAGTATCGCCAACATCCTTCCACGCGTCTGGCCATGGCTCTGCTGGAACACTATGCCGACAATAATGATATGAGCAGGGCAGGCGAATTTCTCTCTCGCATATTGCAGCAGTCACCTTCTTTCGAAGCCTTCGAATTTGCGCTGCGTTTCCTCAAGTCAGATCCGCAGCAACTCGACGATACCAGGGAAAAAATGACGAAGTTCTTAAAATCTGTGCGAGAAAAAAAGCCCGAATTCAATTGCACTCAGTGCGGTTATGAAAGCCACGCGATACAATGGCTTTGTCCCAGTTGCCGGAACTGGGCATCGATGAAGCCGGTATGACTATGCATGATCCGAAAATAATTGTAGCCCTGGATTTCTCCAGTGCAGAAGCGGCCATGGCGTTTGCCAGAAAAACCAGGCCTGAGCTTTGCAAGCTCAAGGTTGGCAAAGAGCTATTCACCAGCGCTGGACCCGCTCTGGTGCATCAACTGGTAGATTCCGGTTATGACGTGTTTCTCGACCTTAAGTTTCACGACATACCCAATACGGTGAGAAAGGCCGCTGCTGCGGCGGCCAGACTCGGTGTGTGGATGCTGAATGTACACGCCTTCGGTGGCCAAACCATGATGCAGGCCGCCCGCGAGGGTATCGACCTGGTAGCCAGAAGGCCATTTATCATCGCTGTCACGGTATTGACCAGTCACTCGCAACAGCAGTTACAGGCACTTGGCATCCAGATGCCCGTGGCACAGCTGGTTGAGTCGCTGGCGCGCCAGTCGCTCGCTGCCGGTCTCGATGGCGTGGTTTGCTCAGCAGAAGAGGCTAGCATGCTGCGCAGCAGTATCGGCGACAGTGCCTTGCTGGTAACCCCTGGAATTCGTCCGGAATGGTCTGCTCCGGATGATCAGGCGCGTATAGTTACGCCGCAGCAGGCAATTTCGGACGGTGCCAGTTATCTCGTCATCGGCAGGCCGATTACACAACATGCCGATCCGCAGCTTGCCCTGGAAAAGATACGGGATTCCATTGCTAATCTGGTTTAAACGCCTTGCGGCGCGGATGACAGGCGTAGCCTGAATCGTTACACTATGACCAGTTTTTACAGAGCCTGCCTATAGACATGGATCCTAACTTTCTAGAATTTGAACAGCCGATTGCTGAACTCCAGGCAAAAATATCTGAACTCCGTTTTGTCACCGACGATTCAGACATCAATATATCCAAGGAAATCCAAACCCTTGAAAAGAAAGCGGACAATCTAACCACGTCCATTTTTTCAAAACTGACTGCCTGGGAAATCTCGCAGTTATCCCGGCACCCGAATCGCCCCTACACGCTGGATTACATCGAACGTATGTTCAGCGACTTTGAATACCTGCATGGTGATCGCAGCTTTTCTGACGACGCACCCATAATCGGTGGCATCGGTCGCCTCGAAGGTAAGCCCGTCATGGTCATTGGCCAGCAAAAAGGCCGTGATACCCGCGAAAAAATTACCCGGAATTTCGGCATGCCGCGCCCGGAAGGCTATCGCAAGGCATTACGCCTGATGAAGATGGCAGAAAAATTCAAAATGCCCTTGCTTACCCTGGTTGATACTCCGGGTGCTTATCCCGGTATAGGTGCCGAGGAGCGGGGGCAAAGTGAGGCGATTGCCCGAAACCTGTTCGTTCTGAGTGAATTGAAGACGCCAATAATCTGTACTGTCATCGGCGAAGGTGGCTCCGGCGGTGCCCTCGCAATTTGTGTAGGCGATCGCATCAACATGCTGCAATACGCCACCTACTCGGTAATCTCTCCTGAAGGTTGCGCCTCTATTCTATGGAAGAGTGCAAAAAAGGCATCGCAGGCCGCCGAGGCCATGGGTATTACCGCAAATCGTCTGCTCGGTTTTAAGTTGATCGATAGTATTATTCCCGAACCGCTCGGTGGCGCTCATCGCGACCACGATCTGATCGCAAAAACACTGAAACAAAGTTTGATCGAGAGTATCGACGCGCTGGAATCGATCAGTCTCGACAAGCTACTCGATCTTCGCTACAAAAAATTAATGGCCTTTGGGAACTACAAGGAAGCCTGATAAGATTAGCGCTTTATTTTTCCCCTGCTGTTATGCAAGCATCTCTGGAACTGATTCCCGAGCAAACCCGGCGCGTTTTCCTGGCCTATAGCGGAGGCCTCGATTCCAGCGTACTACTCCACCTGCTGCTCGGTTCAAAGTCTACATTCGCAATCATTCCCTGGCATATCAACCATGGGTTGATCGCTGAGGCGGACGCGATGGAAGCTTTCTGTGTGCAGCAGGCGAACGATTATGGCCTCGAACTGCGCCTCGACAGGCTCGAGCTGAGGAAGCTGCAATCGAACCTGGAAGCCGAGGCGCGTGAACATCGTTACCGTTTATTCAGCGAAGCCATGACCCCCGGCGACTGCCTGCTTACTGCTCATCATGGCGACGACCAGGCCGAAACTTTCCTGCTCAACGCTCTGCGTGGTTCGGGCAGTGCGGGCTTGCGCGGCATAGCCGTGAAGCGAAACCTGGGCGAAGGCATACTAGTGCGACCTCTGCTTGATTATAGCCGCGCTCAACTGCAAACCTATGCCGACGAGCAGCAGCTTTCCTGGTTCGATGATCCCAGCAATCAAAGTGACAGGTACGAGCGGAATTTTTTACGCAATAAAATTATTCCAGATCTCGAGCGGCGTTGGCCTCAGTTACGTCAATCGCTGGTCGTTGCCAGTGAACTACAGGCGCAGGCCCAGGAATTACTCGACGAGCTGGCACAGATCGATCTTGCCGAAGCGACAGCTCCGGACAATCAGGGAATTGCCACACTGCATCTTCCTGTCCTGCAGAAACTGACGCCCAGTCGCTGTAAAAACCTGATTCGATACTGGATAGGCCGGCAGAAGCTGACGGCTTTGCCGAGGCGACGTTTGCAGGAATTGCTCAAGCAACTATCCGCCAGGGAAGATGCCTTGCCGCAGGTAGCAACGCCCGAGTACTCTATCCGGGTCTATGATCAACGACTTTTCCTGGTCATAGAGCGGAATGAATTGGAATTGCCCTGTCGCGTTGATTTCGCGACTCAGACAAAAATTGAGGTCGATGACCTCGGATTACGCTGGCAGCGCGATGCAATTTTCAAACTATTGCATTGCGAGGACAATGGCCAGCAATTGAGCCTCAAGTTTCGCAGCGAGCCACAGCTGGAGTCTGACGATAAACACCGGCTCAAGCGGCTTTTTCAAAAACACCGGGTTCCACCCTGGCAACGTAATACCACTGCCCAGGTCTACCTCGATGAAAAGCTTGAAGGGATTCTGCCGTGAAAGATGATGCCGATAAAGACCGGGTATTTGCCAAATCCCTGAGCGAGGTGAAGGCCTTCGCATTCGACGAAAATGTAGCCAGGGTTTTCCAGGACATGATTTCGCGTTCGGTACCGGGCTATGGCCTGTTACTGCAGTTGATTGGCCTGTATGCCGATATTTTCGTGCAGCAGGGTAGCCGGGTCTACGACCTTGGCTGTTCACTGGGTGAGGCAACCCAAATGATTGCCGCGCAGACCAGCGAGCGAAAGCCGGAAATCATTGCGCTGGATAATTCACAGCCGATGATAGAGAAATGCCGTGCTGGCGCGACCGAAGCTGACAATATCGAATGGCGCTGCGAGGACATTCAATATACAGAAATCAAAAATGCCTCGATGGTTGTATTGAACCTGACACTTCAATTCATCGAACCGGACAAGCGGAAGGCCTTGTTGCAACGTATTTACCAGGGTCTGAACCCGGGTGGAGTACTGATCCTCTCCGAGAAAATTGTATTCCAGGAAAGTGCTGAAAACGCCCGAATGATAGAGCTTTATCACGCGTTTAAAAAAACGCGTGGTTACAGTGATCTCGAAATCAGCCAGAAGCGCAGCGCACTGGAAAACGTGCTTATCCCGGAAACCGATGATTTGCATCGTCGGCGCCTAAGCGAAATCGGTTTTACCGAGGTTTACCAATGTTTTCGCTGCTTCAACTTCGCCTCTTACCTGGCAATCAAGTAAATGGTCTGGGATGGTTTATTCGAGCATTTGCGGCGCGCCGGTTTGAATCACTGGGCTGCCGAACTGGAGCAGCAGAGCTCTGAATGGCTACGTCATCATGGTGACTACCCACGCTGGGCGGCGGCATTGCAAAGCCTGCCCGAAATCACTGACATCAAGGCTGACTTTAATCTTGATGCGATTACACTGAGTGGCCGCTGCGAGGATGAAGCGGCCCTGTTGGAGGGACTGCGCGGCTTAATGCCCTGGCGTAAGGGTCCTTTCCAGATGGGTACAACTTACATCGATAGCGAATGGCGCTCGGACATGAAATGGCGACGTGTATTGCCACAGCTTGCCCCTCTTAAGAACAAGCGCGTGCTCGATATCGGCTGTGGCAATGGTTATCATTGCTGGCGTATGTTGGCGCAATCTCCCGCCCTGGTGCTCGGGATCGAACCTTCGGTACTATTTAATCTGCAATTCCAGGCGATACAGAAATATCTGCACAGAGACGATATCTACCTGCTACCCCTGGGTGTGGAAGCCATGCCCGAGGAACTCGGCTACTTCGACAGTGTTTTTTCGATGGGTGTTTTTTATCACCGTAAAAGCCCGATCGAGCATTTATACCAGCTTAAAAGTTTTCTCATCAGCGGCGGAGAACTCTGTCTGGAAACGCTGGTGATCGAGGGTGGAGAGGGCAGGGTCTTGTTGCCGTCAGATCGTTACGCGCGAATGCGCAACGTCTGGTTTTATGGTTGGAGCGATGCGGCTTTGTTAATGTACGCGTGGTCGACGAAACGATGACCGGTATCGATGAACAGCGTAGTACCGAATGGATGACTTTCGAGTCGCTACCACAATGTCTGGATGCCGAGGATAACGGGCTGACTGTGGAAGGATACCCAGCACCACGCCGCGCAGTTCTACTGGCGAATCGTCCCTGAGTTGCTGGATTTACTCGACCGGTTTTGACACTACTCGATTCCGGCCACTATCCTTGGCCTGGTAGACAGCCGCATCACCCGCCTGGAACATGGCTTCAAACTCCACACTCATACCCGGCTCGATCGTGGATACACCGATGCTGGCGGTGATTTTCAGGTCGTGAGGTCGCAGGTCTTCAATCGAGGTGCGGACCTGCTCGGCCTTTTTCATGGCATTGGCTTCATCGCAGTAAGACAACAACACGACAAACTCTTCGCCGCCATAACGGGTGACCAGATCGCCTTCGCGAAAGCTGTGATTCAGCAAGGCACCGATTAATTGCAGGACCACATCGCCTGCCGCATGCCCATGCGTGTCATTGACCAGTTTGAAGTGATCGAGATCAATCACCATCATACTGATCGAGTACTTGTGGCGCCGTGCCTGGGAAATGAATTTTCCGGAAAACTCCATCATGCTGTGTCGATTATGACAGCCAGTCAGCTTGTCTGTGGTCGCCAGCGCAAGTAACTCTCGGCGTATATCGTGAACCTTGTCCAGCAGACGCTTATTGGTGATCAGATTGCCAATACGAACCATTAACTCTTCGTGCAGTATCGGTTTGGTGAGGCAGTCGTTGACGCCTTGATGGTACAGGGAGATGCGAAGTTGATCATCATGATCCGAGGTGATCGCGATGATCGGGATAAATCCTCTACCGTCTTCGTAAGAGCGAATACTTTTTATCAAGTCTTCACCCTTCATATCACCCTGCAGGCCAAGGGCGGTTATGGCGAGATCATAGGCATCGTTGTGCGAGCCGTAAATGGTGACATTGTCGTACTCTTTGCAGGCTTCTTCGGCCGATCTGAAATGAGATACGCGGTATCCGGTTTTTTGCAATATTTCAAGGATGACATTGGCGATGGCGTCATCGTCTTCGACAAAGAGTATACGCCCCTCGACGAATACCGGGTCGAGATGTAAATCCACAAAATGCTCTATCTGGTGGCCAACCTGCTCCCTCGATAATCGATGGATGACTTCGTCGACGCGCACCGGCAAGTCTTTTATCGATAGCTGGCTATTGTTTGTTAGCAACAGTATCGGGGTGTTCTTGTGTCTCTCGTGGTCGTTGCAATAAGCGACAAGCTGCTCCGCCAAACCGTCGTGCAACTCGTGGTTGACACAGATTATGTCGTATTCCTCGCAATCGGCCAGTTTGCTGGCCATTTCGAAAGACTCGCCAAAGTCATTTGAAAAGCCCTGTTCGGCGAGAATGTTCTTCAATTCTTCCCGATATTCGGGGTTAGTTTCGGTTATCAATGCGCGCATCTGGCTGATTATAGAACAGAAGAAAAAAATTGCGTTTTAAATTAACCGATAATCGGCACCACTATCAGGCTTGATCGAGACATCGATTTTGCATCGATATATGCGATTCCGCAATTGTCTTCAAAATGCGATTCTGCTATGGTTTCACTCCAACCTACGCATTCATTTCTGTCTTAATCCAGGGTCTATGAGCCGATTTATTTTTATTACTGGTGGTGTGGTTTCATCACTGGGCAAGGGCATTGCATCTGCCTCCCTGGGTGCCATCCTCCAGGCCCGTGGACTCAGCGTCAACATGATCAAACTGGATCCTTATATCAATGTCGATCCGGGCACCATGAGCCCGTTTCAGCACGGTGAGGTCTATGTAACCGATGACGGCGCAGAAGCCGACCTCGACCTCGGACACTACGAGCGTTTCGTCGGTATACGCTGTTCGCGCAGCAGCAATTACACCACCGGCAGGATATACGAAAGCGTCATAGCCAAGGAACGCCGCGGCGATTATCTTGGCGCTACCGTGCAGGTCATCCCGCATATAACCGATGAAATCAAGAATTCGGTGCTAAAGAGCACCAATGATGCCGATATCGTCCTGGTTGAAATCGGTGGCACTGTGGGCGATATAGAGTCGCTGCCGTTTCTCGAGGCGATTCGTCAACTGGGCTTTGAGCTCGGGCACGATAATGTGCTCTACGTGCATTTAACCTTGATTCCCTATCTACCGGCCGCCGGTGAAATCAAGACCAAACCGACCCAGCACTCGGTAAAGGAATTGCGCTCCATCGGCATCCAGCCGGACATTCTGTTATGCCGCACCGACCGCGTCATCCCGCAGGAAGAATTGAAGAAAATTGCGCTGTTCACCAACGTGGCCGAGAAATCGGTTATGTACGCGATCGACGTCGACCACATATACAAGTTACCGCGCGAATTGCACGAGCGCGGACTCGACGAGATTGTTACGCGCCACTTTTCGCTTGATGTACCCGCGGTCGACCTGTCCGACTGGGACCGGGTGGTGCACGAACTGGAAAACCCCACAAACGAAGTGTCGATTGGATTTGTCGGCAAGTACGTCGATCATACCGACGCCTACAAGTCACTCAATGAATCGCTGGACCACGCCGGCATACACACCAGTACAAGGGTCAATATCGTCAAGATCGACTCTGATTCGATCGAGAATGACGGTACAGCTGTACTCGAAGGACTGGATGCGATTCTGGTCCCCGGCGGTTTTGGTAGTCGTGGCATCGAAGGCAAAATCGCTGCGGCCAACTATGCACGCATCAATAATATTCCCTACCTCGGCATCTGCCTGGGCATGCAGGTTGCAGTCATCGAATACGCGCGCAACGTACTCGGCCTCAGCAAGGCGCATAGCTCGGAATTCAATCCGAAAACTCCCGACCCGGTAATTGCGCTGATTTCCGAGTGGCTGGACAGGGATGGGTCGGTAGAAACCCGCGATGAAAACACGGATCTGGGCGGCACCATGCGTCTTGGTGCACAGACCTGCAAGCTGGTACCGGGCACGAAAACACGCAAGGCCTATGGCGCCGAAGAGATCAATGAGCGGCATAGACACCGCTACGAATTCAATAATAACTACCTGCAGAAGTTGCAGGATGCCGGCATGGTGATTTCCGGTCTGTCGGTGGACAATGAACTGGTAGAAATGATCGAGTTATCCGATCATCCCTGGTTTATTGGTTGCCAGTTTCACCCCGAATTCACTTCGCGACCACGCGAAGGCCACCCCCTGTTTAACAGTTTCATAAATGCGGCGGTCGACTACCACAAGGCATACA
>CAXBMV010000023.1:0-13383 GCA_963976575.1 uncultured Gammaproteobacteria bacterium
TGGTATCGCGATCATCAGCGCGGAGGGCTAGTTCCAGTTTTTACGGGTTTTTCTGCATGGCCTGGCGGCGAGGCTGTTCCAACTGACTACCCGGAAAGGCCGGGTAGATTCGCATGGCCTATGATTTTTCTGCCGTTTCAGTTGGTTAGAAAAATTTCAGGTAACGATCGCGCTCCCAATCAGAAACATGATTTTGATAACTCAGCCATTCTTCGCGCTTTGATTCGACCCATGAGTCGAACATCAAATCACCGAATACTGCGC
This sequence comes from uncultured Gammaproteobacteria bacterium, assembly GCA_963976575.1. Taxonomy (GTDB): domain Bacteria; phylum Pseudomonadota; class Gammaproteobacteria. Next base: position 265 of record CAXBMV010000023.1, read on the forward strand.
GACTGAGTGGATCTGCTTCAAATGCGTCGATTGCTTCTGCCAGGGTCCGCGGCAACCAGGTAACGCCCTGGGCGGCGCGTTCTTCATCGGTTTTGTAATAAAGGTTTTCGGCGTGGGGCTCACCCGGATCGACCTTCTCTTTCACGCCTTCGAGGCCCGCTGCAATCATCATCGCCATACCGAGATAGGGGTTGCAGGCACTGTCGGCTGAGCGCAGTTCGACACGGCCACCGCCGCCAGGAATGCGTATGGTATTGGTGCGGTTATTATTGCCATAAGAAACGAAACAGGGCGCCCAGGTATAACCCGAGGTGCTGCCTTTAACGATCAGGCGCTTGTAACTGTTGACCATCGGTGCGGACACTGCCTGAATCGCGGGAAGATGGCGCAGCACGCCACCGATAAAGTGATAGCCAAGTTCCGTCAATCCGCAGTTTCGCGGATCCTTTCCTGATCCCACGTCGAACAGATTTTTACCATCCTCCGAAGCCAGTGACATGTTGTAGTGGGCACCACTGCCGGCTTTATCCCCGTAAGGTTTCGGCATGTAGCTGGTATAGCCACCGTGCTTGCGTGCCATTTCATTGGTCAAAACCCGCAGGAATACGAAGCGGTCTGCCATGGTTAACGCATTGGAGTAGTCGAAATCGATTTCGAATTGGCCGATGCCATCTTCGTGGTCAAACGAGTAAACATCCCATCCCAATTCGTTTAATGCATCGACGGTTTCGCCGAGCCACAAATCGAGGTTGTCCATGAGGCGAACAATGTCGTAAGCGGGTTTCTGTAGATTGGGCAGCGTACTCATCGGATCAAGCCGCTTATCATCGTCGTTGAAGGCATAAAACTCCGCCTCGATACCGCAGTTGACCGTGTATCCCATGCTTTTCGCTTCAGCCAGTACGCGTTTCAAAATGCCGCGGTTACAGGCAGGGAAGGGGCTACCTTCGGTCCAGAGGTCACTGGCAAACCAGGCGCAGTCGTCTCGCCAGGGAACAATCATGCAGGAGTCAGCATCCGGGTGCGCGCAAACTTCTTCGTCCGACACATCCTGCGGCACGCCATCGAGCGCTGCGCCGGTAAAAAACTCCGAGCCGCCCAGCATTTTCTCCAGATGAGCTATCGGTACCATTTTTGTTTTTGGCGCACCGTGCATATCAACATAGCTGGGTATCAGGTATTTGATATTGTTCGCTTCCAGATGTTTTCGAAGTTGCTCGACACTCTTGGGTTGGTTACTCATCTTTTTTAAACCTCTTTTATTAATGGTAAAAGTATTGCTATGTTCACGAACGCGTTCGTTGTTTGGCACTGTTTAGCAAGCCAAGCAATTGCGCATTATTGGGAGGTATCTGATAGTGGCTACATCTATCCAGATCGCTCTCTAGATCATCCCATTGAATCGCTTGCAACTGAGATTTTGAGAAGGCGTTAAACACGCGCGCATCGCCCATCTGCGCAACCGGGTTACAGGTGCCTTCAGTAATCGCTATATTTATCGCCGTGTCCGGCTCGAGTAAATAGGCTAGAAATGACTCGGCATGTGGCGACCCGTTTTCGCGTTCCAGCACGGATGTGACTTCAGAAAAAACAATGCCGCCCTTGCCTTCAATGGGCCCGCGTTCCGGTACCACCGAGACGATATTGTCATGACCCATTAATCGAGCGGGTGAAGCGGTATAGGTACCACCGCTGATATAGAAGTCGATGTCGCCATTGATCAAGGCTGCGTTCAGGGCATGGTGGTCATTGGTAATCACGCGCGCGCGTTCGCACCAATCGTTTGCCTTGCGCTCAAAAGCTTCCAGCTGTGCTTTATCCAGCTCGCTAAAGGGATTCAAATCGGCCCCGATGCAGATATGAAATATATTGAAATCGGGATAATCGAGAATGCCGAATCGCTTTGTGTTGGCCGCATCATCGGCGAGATTAAAGCCCTGGTCGCGTGCAAGCGATGCGCTGATCGCGCGGGTATTGACGACCAGGTTGAATGGACCAAAGCGCTGCCCTATGCCTATCAACTCGCCATTGTTGCCGTAACTCCATGGCAACAATGGTGTAAAAACGGGATGTATATTTTGCAGATAACCTTCAAACCGATCTTTGTTCAGGCTTTTAATCAGGCCACGATGATTCAGGTCGTCGCGAATATAGGCGTGATTGATGTTCAGCACATCTATGCCAGGGTTTTGAGCACCGAGTAAATCACTCACTGCCTGCGCATCCGACAGTAGTGTTGTCGCTTCGATGTCGATCTGGCAACGCTGTTCAAATGGCTCGGTTATAGAGGGCAATTCGTAACCCTCCCAGCACATTATTTTCAGTGTATTCGAATATGACAAACAATTTAGCCCAGATAGTGACGGTTAACTTCGGAAGCAGCTAAGCCTTCAGGTAACTCGGGCCAGTGGTCTGAAACCTGAGCAAGCAGCCAATATTTGACGTCAAAAAACCATTGCCAATTAGTGGTTTTGAGCTTCATCAACTGTGTCGATAAGCTAAAGAAATTGCCCCTGTTTACTTTAGCAACGCTTCTTGAATAAACTGTCGCACATATTAATTAATCGGTCAATTATTAAAATTAATTGCACAACTCAACCTATTTGGTCGATGGAAAATCACAGGGGCGGCCTTAGAAAATATATCCAGAAAAGCCAAAGCAGGGCAGGCAGGGCGGTTTTCGGATAGCGCGATCATAGAATCTGGCTTCTCGCTGAGGCTGAGGTAGCAAGCAGAGCCCTTGAGTGGAAGAAATAAAATAGACCGTATAGTTACATCAGTCGACAGCTGCTTTCGTAGATAGAGAGTTTTGTTCAGCTCAAACGGCGACATTCATCTCCGACTTCGGGCGGCTTTTTGAAATAGCTCTATTTACGTCATCTTCGCGGGCTGGCTTAAACTGCTCTATTAACGCTGGTTAATTTTATCCTGGTGTTTTCGCGTTCCAGCCTTTGCAAAAAGGCCTAAGCCGAGACTTGCGGCTGGAGCAAGGCTGGTTATGAACTTTCACGTCTGTGATCACACCACTTGACAGTTAATTGGAAATGTAATTAACTAATTGGATAATTAAAAAGCGGATTTGTCCCTTGCTTGTTGAGAAAACAGCCATGGATTAGGAAGGCAATCGCATAACGCGCAAAGTGTTGCCGGAATGCTCCAGCATAGTGCAGCAGCTGTTAGAAACAGGGCTAAATTGCGTTATGGATAGGGGCGGAACAGAATAAACCGGTTGAATCTATGGCCCGGAACCGTTTGCAAAACAAGTTCGGTGTAAGGATAAAGCATCGACTCAATCGATATTAAGTAGCGGAATATGGGTGTGGTATGCCCCAATTCTCTATGCTTAGATAGGAATACAGTCTGCCGGGGCCAGTGAATAAAGGCAGAAAATAAGAAACGCCCCAGCGGTTAGCACAGAGCGACAGGCTGTCAAAAGTCAGCAGTCAGCACTGAGTGTCTTCCAGCTCCTTTATCGTTTTATCGAGCTGAGACTGGTAGAAAATCGAAATCGTTCGGAGCATCTTGAGGCGCTTCTTTAAAGTGGTAAGACACAACATATTACAGACCTGGAGGAAAATCATGGGCATAGAATTTGTAAATCAATGTACTTTAAAGCGCAGCGAACAAGGGTTTCTTGAATTGCTGGTTGTTTGGCGAACAAGATAGGAATATGGATGGAAATGCACAGATGAATAATACTACCGCGACTGCATCATCAGAAAATAACAGTGCGAATGTTCCTGATATCGCGCCTTTGTTTAAGCCCCCGCGTGAAAGATTTCTGGAATTACGGGGATCAATAAACCGCACGCAAACTATTGTTCTGGGGTTGCTCGGCGTTTTTTTCCTGTTCGCAATTTGGGAAATAGCACACCTTTTAACGCCAGAGCATCAGCAAAAATTTCTGCCGAGCGTGGGTCAGGTCACCAGCAAGGTCTACCATCTGTTTACAGAGAAAAACTATCTTGCTGACGTTGGCAAGAGTGTCTATCGTATTTACCTCAGCTTCTTCGTTGCCTGCCTGGTCGCTATCCCGCTTGGGGTTTTGATGGGTTCATTCATTAAGATGCGGGCCCTGATCAATCCAACCGTTGGCGGTTTACGTTATTTGCCAGCGGCTTCATTTGTACCCTTATTGCTGGTGTATCTTGGACCGACTGACGCGGCAAAGATGGCGCTGCTCTTCCTCGGCTGTGTTTTTTTCCTGATAGCACTGATCCTCGACAATATCGAAGCTGTGCCGCGGGCGCTCATCGAAGCCGCGCAGACAATGGGGGCGAGCCGATTTCATATCATCTTCCGTGTAACCTTCCGCGCAGCCGCTCCGCAGATACTCGACTCGATGCGCAACATGATTGCGGTATCCTGGACTTATCTTGTTATCGCGGAAATCGTCGCTGCAACAGATGGCATAGGTGCAGTAATGATGCGCGGCGCACGCTTTTTGCATGTTGATGTGATCATGGGCGGTATTCTCACAATCGGGGTATTGGGTGTCTTGACGGATGTTTCTTTCCGGCTCGCGGCTCATTTTCTTTTCCCCCACACACGCACACGGCGCTGAGGAATTTGCAAGATGGGTTTATTTAAAAACGAAATTAGTGAATCTCACAATGTGGCTCTCGACGATGCCCAAAGAGAAGGCAAGTTTCCTTTGAGCGTGAATCGCGCAACCAAAGAATATTTGAATGGCGCGCGTGTCGCCGTTGATGACATGTCACTCAATATCAACGAGCACGAAGTGACCGCGATGATCGGCCCCTCGGGTTGTGGTAAAACCACAGTACTGCGGCTAATGGCAGGGCTGGAATTTCCTACGCGAGGCAATGTCGAGTCTTTCGGCAAGACGATAGAGGGCCCCGGCCCCGAGCGCGGACTTGTTTTTCAGGCATACACTTCTTTTCCATGGCTGACCGTTATTGAAAATGTTCAGCATGGTGTCGCTATTCAGGGGTTTTCAAAGGCTGAGCAACTTGAGCGGGCAGAGCACTATTTGAAGCTGGTTCACTTAACCGACTTCGCCAATGCTTATCCGGATGAATTGTCCGGCGGCATGAAACAGCGTGTCGCTATCGCGCGGGCACTGGCACAGGATCCACAAATCCTGTTACTCGACGAGCCTTTCGGCGCGCTCGATGCCCAGGTTACCTGGGAGATGGAAGAGATGGTGGTGGAAATTTGCGAGGACACGGCGAAGACGATTGTTCTTGTTACCCACGATATTCAAGAAGCGATATATCTGGCCGACCGCATCATATTTTTCACCCGTCAGCCGGGAAGAATAAAAGAAGACATATCGATGGATTTCAAAAAGGGCCGGCGCTTTAAGAAGAAAGAGGATCTTCTTTCCGAGCCGGGTTACGTAGAAATGGAAAAGCATCTATACACTTTGATGCGCGAAGAGATTCAGGGGCCGTTAAGTTAAAAAACTTAGAATAAATTTAAAACACTATAACCGTAGGAGAATGAACATGAATTTACAGATTCCAAAATCGATACTAAAGCAGTTCTCGCGCTTTCTCACCTTCATGGCTTTGGTATGTGCATTGGCCGTTGGCACGACCGGAGTCGCGAGTGCAAAAGAAAAAGTTCGGGTCGGTTTGTTTACCTGGCCAGGTTACGGATTTTTGCATTTAGCCCAGGCAAAGAACCTGGCTCCAGACCTCGAATTTGACTTCACCATCATCGAAGATCCTATACAGCTGTTCAGTCTGCTTTCCTCCGGTCAGCTGGATGTTGTTTTCAGTACAGTTGAGTTCGGGCCTATCGCGACAGCAGAAGACATGGGCTTCAAACTCATTACCTTCACCAACTTGAGCAATGGCACGGACAATATTATTGTGCGCCCGGATATCAAAAGTGCGTCTGATTTAAAAGGGCAGCAGATTGCGATTCTTGAGGGAGGCCTGTCTCAAATCATGGTGGCCATGTGGCTTGAACAGCATGGTGTTAGCGTTGACGATGTTCAGATGGTCAACCTTGTAGCAGGTGATGCGGCGGCAGCAATGACCAGTGGCCAGATTGCGGCTGCTGAACTATGGGATCCCTTTGGCGCGCAGGTTCTGGCTGATTTACCCGGTGCCCGTTCAGTGAGTAATTCACGCGAGCCATTCTGGACTAAAACAGGGCTGATTGGTGATGCCTTCTTTATGTCTGACACCTTCACTATGAAACATCGCGAGACAGCGGTGAAAACCACAAAGGCAATTTTTGATGGTGTTGAGTACTGGAGAGCAAATCCGAAAGAATCGGCAAAGATTATCGGCGACGCCATTGGATTCTCCGAGGCAGATGTTGCATCTATTCTGGTGCCCACCGAGGATAACGGTATTTACATGTACAGTTTGAAACAAGCCGCTCGCTTTTGCGGCGTTATCCCCGGCGAAGCGCCATTCGGCCAACCCAACGGTCAGGCCAAAGCCAACTGGGAAACCACCAACGACTGGTGGATCAAGTTCGGTTTCATGACCAAGAAAGTGAAGTTTGAAGACGGAACTGACTGCGCACTTTTGAAAGAAGCAATGCAGTAAATCCTACCGAGGCAGAATCCGGGATGCTATGAATTAGTGTCCCGGTTCTGCCGCTCTTTATTATTGCTGAGTTAAGCTGGTATGCTCTGACGCTGGATCGGTTCTCTCTGTGGAACTCTCCGATTCGCGGCGCACTGAGGTAGTTATGATGCCCTGTAGACTTCAAAAATAATAAAATGGATGCCTTGTAAAAAATGAGTGATAACATTTCGCAGCGGAAAAAACCCGGACGCCCGGCCAACACGGGAAAACGTCGGGACATAGCGGAAGATCTAAAGAAAGTTGCCCTTAACCTGTTTGCCGAACAGGGCTACGGTCAAGTCACGATCAAAGGTATCGGCGTCGCAGCCAATGTTAATACTGCGATGATTTATTACTACTTTTCTGACAAGGAGAGCTTGTGTCGAGCCGCAATCGAAGATTCTGCAAAACAGGTATTTTCTGCATTCCAGGAGTCGGTCAATAAAGTCGAGGGTCCCAGGGAGAAAATTAGAAGCTGGCTGGAAACACATATCGAATTGAAGGATACCATCCGCAAGATGGTGAGGGTGAGTCTTGACCTGAAAACATTGGGTACAGATTCCTCCAAAGAGACTAGCCCCATCGATATCTTCTATGATCTGGAGTGGCAAATGCTTTCGAAGTTTCTTAAGGAAGGGATAGAAAAGGGTGAGTTTCGAGAAGTGAATGCGGATGAAGTTCGAAGAGTCGTGTCCACCTTCCTGGACGGAGCTGTGATCCGTACCTTGATTCGGCCGAAATTCGATCTGGTGAGTACCGTGTCTACCTTTATGGAAATGTTGCTGATATATCTGGCAGTAAGCCCCGACAGGAAAAGCTAGACTTCGACACTTTTACCCGGCGGAATTTTCCAGCTCCCCCCATATTCCTTCAACCGTTTCCTTGATCTGCAATGCATCATCCCAGCGACTGGTTAATTCATAACCATCGGCGCCGGTAATGGCGTAGGGCGGGGGCCCCAGTTCGCACATAAACACACAGCGGTCATCGCTGCCAGCGTGTCGCTTGCGCCAACTTGCAAGACCTTCTCTCCACCAGCTGTGGAATAAGTCGACCCACGGTTTGTGCTGCGGGAATGACGGGTGAATCTGAATTTGTTCGGGTGATGCAATGCGTCCCTGGAAGGTTTCGCTACGTTCAAGATAGCGGCTGATCAATGCCTGCTGATGGTCTTGCAGTGGCAGGAAAACCCATTCCTGATTGACCATGAAATGAGACAGGTCGGCGGTCATCATTAACTGTGGAACAGCATCCATTAACTGCAGGGTAAACAGCAGGTCATTGGTCATGCAGTTACGGTGGCCTTCGACGAAAATGGGTACCCCGGCATCTTCCCCAAGTTTTAGCCATCGGCGAGTTACTTCGGCAACCTCGTTGACGTCCCATGGCACGATGTATCCGATGATGCTGATGAAGCGGCAGCGGCCGTTGAACATCTTCGCCTGCTCGATGGCGCTGGCGACATCTTCGTCGTTGCGCGGAAAAGCATTGATGGTTACATCGAGATCGTACTCTTCAGAATATTTGACGTAGTCTGACAGGCCCTCATAGGGCATGTAGGAGAGCCCTGCATCAAAACCGACCCCGCGATAACCGGCTTTGGCGATCATTTCGAAGCGTTCTTCGTTTGTCCACTCGAAGCCGTCCGGTCGACCAAAATCCATTGCCCACAAGCTTTGAAAAATATCCAGTGACAGCATGCTATTGCTCCTCTGTTACTAATTTGCGCGCGATGTAGCGATCGAACTCATAGACATTGCGTTCGAGGTGACTCATAGGACCCGCCTTGGCGAGGGTGGATGCGGTCGCCTGGTAAAGGCCTTCTACGACGGGGCGATCTTCGGAATTAACCTGGGTCAGCAGTTCTTTGAGATCGGCAATGTGTTTCTCCCGGTCTGGTGAATTGTCGAGGATTTCGCGCGGTATCGATACGCGCCAGCGAATGCGAACCTGACCCGTGCCCATGGGCATGAGCGATAAATACCACAGCATATCGGGCTGCAGTTGAATCGTATGGTTGGGGAATAATCCCAGCAACAGGATACGTGTGCGAAACGCCTCGCTCAGCCAGGTGTTGGACTCGTGCGCAAACCCACGACCAGCCTCGGATTTTGCTTCGATATGATGCCAGGTGAAGTGCTTATCACCTTCAAAACAAGTGGTGAAATCTTCGGCGATGCCATCTTTGGCAAATGAGTCTTTATGCACGCGGTGGATGTGCATCGCATCCATGAAATTTTCCACCAGACACTTCCAGTTGGTGTCCCAGACCTCGTCGCCTTCGAAGACGGCTTCGTAATCGGCCATGCGAAACTGACCAACGATTTCATGCAAGCCTTTCAGGCGTTCGGCCACCGATTCCAGCTCATTGTTCAGGGTGACATAGATGAAGCCTTCCCAGATTTCCGAACGAACCGGCGCAAGATGATAGTCGGCCTTGTCGAAACCCTCCGTCTGGTCCATATAGGGTGCCCCGATCAGTTGCCCGTCGAGCGCGTAGGTCCAGGAATGGTAGGGGCAGCTGATTCGGGTCGAACAACCCTTGCCCTTTAACAGTTTTGCACAGCGGTGCGCACAGACATTGGCAAAGGCCGCGATGGAATTATCTTTTTGTCGGATCACAAAAACAGGCTGGTCGATGATCTCGTAGGTTAGATAATCTCCGGTATTTGGCATTTCGTCGGTGCGCCCCACGCAAATCCATTCCTGTTTGAATATCTTGTCGGCTTCGAGCGACAGAAAATCAGGATGATGGTAAACAGAAGGTGGTGCGGATCGCGCCTCGCTGAAACCCAGCGCGGCCGTGCGACGCAAGTCATCCAGCACTGCTTTTAATTCGATGTGGCTCATAGTTTCTCTACCAATATTAGCTTGATACGGTATAGCGGAATTCTATCTAAGCATAGGGAATTAGGGCAGACCACACCCATGCTCCGCTACTTAATATCGATTATATCGATGCTTTTATGTTAGATCGGAAAATTTTCGGATGGCATCTGCTATTGAATTCCCGGACGCCTTCAGGCATCGACTAACCCGTGCCTGGTTCACCACCAAAATGCGCCCAGAATTCTTCTTTGGGATTGCTGTGCGGGAAGTCCTTTGCAGGGACCGGCATATCGGGAAAACGACACAGCGGTTCCCAGCCATCGGCGACGTAAAATACCAGCAGACGTTCCGCAGGAATGGTATCGCGTACTCTTTCGTTGTTCAGCCGATAAGCCGCGATGTCAGAGTCTCGGTCGGTAAAATCGGTGAAGGTTTGATCGATAATCAGGGCTTTCATGGTGGTGAATAAGTCGGCGATGCCTGGTGGTAATTCCAGCTCGGTGTAGATCGCGAAAAATTTGTCGATGATACTGTTGAAGCTGTTCCACCAGGCGTCTTCGGACTATCTGGAGATCCCGGTAAAGATCGATAAAGTCCTTTTTATATCATCCGATACCGATATAATTCTCTCGCTGGAAACTGTCTGGCCAGTCCTTCTAAAACCTGTCTCAGGAGAGATTCTAATGAATAAGTATACCGATTTGGGCGCGCGAGTGGCGATGTCGGTCATGTTTATCATGGCGGGCTGGAGCAAGATTGGCGGTTATGCGGGAACCCAGGGCTACATGGAATCTCAGGGTGTCCCCGGGATTTTATTACCGGCAGTTATTGCGGTGGAAATCCTGGCGCCAATAATGGTCGTGATCGGCTGGCAGACACGCTGGGCGGCGCTGGTACTGGCGGGCTTTTGCGTGGCTTCGGCCTTACTCTTTCATCTTAATTTCGGTGATGAAATGCAAAGCATCCAGTTCATGAAAAACATCACCATAGCCGCTGGCTTCATGTTGCTATTCGTCAATGGTGCCGGCGAGCTCAGCCTCGATCACAAACGTAGTGCAAGTCATTAACTCTCTGGCCTGCCGCTGTTGAAGCAGCGGCAGGCCAGTCCTTATCCATTTGAGTCCGTTATGAGTGATATCTGGGGAGGTTATAGTCGCGATGGTGAACCGCCTGCGGTGCACCATTGTTATTACCAGCGCGCCAGCAATGATGCGAAGGTTGCGCAGCTATGGGCATACACGGATGCGCTTTCCTACGCGCCGGGCGACAGCGCCCGCCTGCATGTTAATTCCAGCGCAAAGCAGTTTGATCTGCTCATTTATCGAGATGGCGCGCGCGAGGAGATTGTCTTGCAACGGCAGAATATCGCCGCTGAATTCCATCAGACGCCCGAGGATTGTTCGGTTAACGGCTGTGGTTGGCCGGTGACCTGTGAGATTGCAATTGATCCTGAATGGTCTTCGGGTGCTTATGTGCTCGAGTTGCGCGCCGAGGACGGCGAGGCACTGGTCTACCATCATGTTTTCCTGGTTCGACCGGGAGCAGGCGATAAAAAGGGGCGCCTGCTGCTGGTTGCCGCAACCAGTACATGGACCGCCTACAATGACTGGGGTGGCTCCAACCACTACGAGGGCATTACCGGTCCCGAGGGCAGGCAGTTTTCTCCTGTGCTTAGCCTGCTGCGACCCTGGGCGAAAGGCCTGGTCAAGTTGCCCGGAGATGCACCGCGCATACCCCTGCGGGAAACCCCGGCTATGGGTTCGCCGTTACGCTATCCGCATATGGAGTGGGCCCATGCCAACGGCTATTCGAAGAAATACGCTTCCGCCGGCTGGGCCAGCTACGATCGACCCTACCTGCACTGGCTGGAGGCTTCGGGTTACGCGGTCGATATGATTTCAGAACAGGACTTGCACTATCGCTCTGATCTCATCGATGGCTACGATTGCCTGACTTTTATCGGTCACAACGAATACTGGTCCTGGCAAATGCGCGATGCGGTCGATAATTATGTCGAGGGCGGTGGCCATGTGGCTCGCTTTGCCGGTAATTTTCTCTGGCAAATCCGTTTCGAGGACGAGGGTCGTCGGCAGGGCTGTTACAAGTACATCGCACGCGAGCAGGATCCGCTGCGCCAGACAGACGAATCGCATTTGACCACCATCTGCTGGGATGCGCCCGAGACCGGGCGGCCGGGCGCGCAAACCTTCGGTCTCAGTGGTACCCGCGGTGTTTACGCCGGTTGGGGTGGCTGTTCGCCGCGTGGTGCCGGTGGATTTACCATTTATCGTCCTGAGCACTGGATTTTCGAGGGTGCCGATGTCTACTACGGCGATATACTTGGCCGGGCCTCGCGAGTATTCGGCTACGAAGTCGACGGCGTCGATCATGTCGTCAGAGATGGCTTGCCCTACGCCACTGGCAGCGACGGTGCCCCGCAAAACCTGGAAATTCTCGCTTTGGGTTTGTGCAGTGCCTACGAGGCCGATCATGGCAACGGCGCCAAACCTTTCATCGGCGCCGAGGATGCGGAGTTTGCCGCCATGGCGCTGCACGGAGAGGCAACCCCTGAACTGGTGGACAAGTACAAGCGCGGTTCCGGCATGATAGCCTGCTTTTCACGCGGTGAGGGTGAGGTGATTACCGCCGGAACCTGCGAATGGGTTGCCGGGCTGATCGACGGCGATGCTCAGGTGGAGCAGGTGACGCGCAATATACTGAATCGTTTCCTCAAATGAATAATGTGCTCCGGCTCCAGTGAACTTAATCGCTGGAAAGCAGCTTTGCTACTTCGTGTATGGGCAGGTGCACCGCGGTAAAGCTGGGCGTACTGTTTTCCCCTATGAAATGTATGTGAGTGACGTCGCCTTTATCTTTTAGCTGGGTAACCTGATCGGGGTTGATGTAGACGGCTTCGCCTATCGGGGTGCTGAGTTCTACAAAGCGGGTCATATCGGATTCCTGTGGTCTGTGCGCGGAGAAGGTTTCGCAGGCGCCATCATAATCGGCAGCCGGGAAATAGTCATCCCGCTATTGCCCTTGTTGGATGCGTTGATTAAATCCGTTTCATTTGTCCGCATTCAGTATACTCGTGATATTGTTGAAGTTTGTGCGCCGCTTGAGCTGCTCAACTGCTGAGGAATCGATTACAATCGAAGCTTGCTGTCCTTGATGAGAACAGGGTAAATAATGAAAATCTACTACGATGACATAATGCTGCAGCATCGTATCCCCGATGGCATTTTCGACTCCTTTCCTTCGCCGTTGCTGGCCCAGCAAATCGCGCAGCCCGAGGGCCCCGAGCGCATCATCAACACGGTCTCGGTGTTGCAAAGAGGGCCGCTGGCTTCGCGTTTGGAATGGGCGAAGCCGCATGCTGCCAGCGACGCTGAAATCCTCAGTTTTCATACGGCGCCATATCTCGAGCGACTGAAGCAGGTCGACAAGGTCGGCGACTATCTGAGCGCTTCTACCTACCTGCCCAAAGACGGGCTGGAGATTGCCCGCATCGCCGCGGGTTCTGTGCTGGCGGCGCTCAGGCACGTACAGTCGGGCGAGGGTGCAATCGCTTACGCCATCTGCCGACCGCCGAATCATCATGCACAGGCAGGTATGGCCGATGGTTACTGTATTTTCAATGGCATTGCCATGGCCGCACAAGAAGCCTTGCAAAAAGGTTATCGCCGCGTCGCCGTGGTCGACTGGGACGTGCACCATGGCAACGGCACCCAGGCCGGGT
>CAXBMV010000024.1:0-13284 GCA_963976575.1 uncultured Gammaproteobacteria bacterium
CCCACGCACTTGTCATCGGAAACCACCTTGGCGCCGGTAGCAAAATCGATACTGATCGCATCCACCGGACAGGCGCGCATGCACCATGCCTCGTCGCACTGGGTGCAGGTGTAAGGCGCGAAGCGGCCTTCGTGGTGAAAGGTGAATACCTTGATAAACGATCGCGAAGGATTGAAAGTACCGGTGTGTTCGTAAGAACAGGCCATTTCGCATTGTAAACAGCCGGTACATTTACCGGGATCTATATTGAGGGCTTTTAGCATTGTATCCTCCGATTGTGTCGTTATTATCGTTCCAGTTGCAGGGATTCTGTGTGTCCCGAGCCATGCGATTGGAACCTGAAAAGCCAGCGCTAAAAGTACCACTGTCTCTGCCTGATTTATAGCCCTGCAGCAGAAATATATCGAGTTTGCTGCTGGCGCGGGACGGCGAATCAAAAAAAACCGTCACAAGCCTACCAATTTGCCACCGTCTATGCCTCAATTGAACTCTTGTTTGCACCCGTCGCGAGTAATGACCAGAAAAATTTCACCCCAGCCCAGTTGCGCCGATCCATTTGATCCGGATTCGATCAGTCTGGCGACCGCGCTGGTCGGCATACGCCAGCTTGCAGAGCCACTTGGTAGCAGCGAACGCCTGGGACTGCGTGACAGTCTAGAGCGGATTAGTTTCCGGCCGATTCAGTCACCGATGAATGTCCCCGCCAGCGCCAATTCGGCGATGGATGGTTACGCTATTGCCGTCGACAGCCTGCCAGCCAGCGGCGTCGGCGAGTTCAGCCAGATAGGTACCGCTTACGCCGGCCAGCCGTTTACCCGGGTCTGTGGACGAGGCGAGACTGTGCGCATCATGACAGGTGCATTGCTGCCCGAGGGTTGCGACGCGGTTATCATGCAGGAACAGGTGGAAGTCGATGAGCAGGGACGCGTGCTTATCGATAGTTCGCATCGCAGCGGTGAAAATGTCCGTCAAGCCGGTGAAGACGTGAAAAACGGAGAAACCGTGCTCGAAGCTGGGGTTCCCTCGGCATAGCTGAGATCGATGTAGCAAAGCGGCCGAGGGTGGCATTCTTTTCCACCGGGGATGAACTGGTTGGTATAGGCGAAACCCTGGCAGCGGGCAAGATTTACGACAGCAATCGCTACAGCCTTTACGGCATGCTTTCGCGTTTGCCGGTAGAAATCATCGATCTTGGCGTCATTCCCGACCAGCCGGAGAAAATTCGAGCTGCCATACTCGACGCCGCAGAGCAGGCTGACCTGATCCTGACCACCGGTGGCGTATCGGTGGGCGAAGCCGATTACATCAAATCCATACTCAAGGAAATAGGCGAGACCGAGTTCTGGAAAATCGCCATAAAACCCGGACGTCCGTTGACGCTGGGGCAGGTCGGCAAGAGTATTTTCATGGGCTTGCCGGGTAACCCGGTCGCGGTAATGGTCACCTTCAGTCAGTTCGTGGTGCCGGCAATCCAGGCGCTATGCGGCATGAAACCCCAGCAACCCATGTTATTCAGCGCCCGCGCCATGGATAAGATGCGCAAGCGTCCAGGACGCCACGAGTTTCAGCGCGGCATCGCTTCGCGCGACGAGAAAGGACAATGGCAAGTCAGCAAAACCGGCAAACAGGGTTCAGGCATACTCACCTCGATGAGCCGTGCCAATTGTTTTATCGTACTCGATGATCAAAATGCGGGGGTAGAAATCGGTGACAGTGTTGATATCCAGTTCTTTGACTGGTCGCAAGGGGAGCTGTAAGCATGACCATTAATATTCTCTATTTCGCGCGTCTCGCCGAATCACTGGGGCTTAGCGCAGAGAGCGTCGAATTACCCCCCGACTGCGCCAACGTGGCGGCACTACTTGCACTATTACGCAAGCGCGGCGAACCTTTTGCCAGTGCATTTGACGGCGAAACCAGCGTAATGGTCGCTCTAAACCAGGAAATGGTTGATCAGGCCGCCAGCATAAACCCGGGCGACGAGGTCGCTTTTTTCCCACCGGTTACCGGAGGATAAACCCCGGACTGGCGGCGGCTTCAATGCTATAGCGGCATAGCAGCCAGTGGCAGCGTAAACGACACGCTAGTGCCCTTCCCCAGCTCGCTGATCACCGAAATCTGACCACCCATCAGCTCTACCAGCTGGCGACAAATCATCATGCCTACGCCATGCCCTTCGACCTCATCTTCACGCGCACCAAAGCGAGTAAAAGGTGCAAATATCTTCTCGAAGTCTTCTGCGGCAATACCGATACCGCTGTCCTGCAACTGGATCTTGACCTTGTCCTTACCGCGCAACTGCGCAGTCACCTTGATACTGCCGCCACGAACGTTGTACTTGCAGGCATTCGAGAGCAGATTGAAGATTACTTGCCTGAGTCGCTGTTCATCTGCCAGTACCGCCAGCACAGGAATATCGATATCCACCGTGATCTGTCTTTTATCCAACTCCGGTTCGATCATCGCGACACAATCCTGCACAACGCTGCATACCGGCGTCGGTTTTATATTCATGGAAATAAAATTTTGCTCGATACGCACGATATCCAGCAATTCATTGATCAGGCTGAGCAAGTGTTGTCCCGCCAGCAATATGTTGTCGACGCGGCTATCACCCTCGCTTCCGGCATCAAGCTTGATCAGGTTGGCAAAACCGAGAATTGCGTTCAGCGGAGTTTTCAACTCGTGGCTCATGCGCGTGAGAAATTCGGATTTCGCCTTGTTGCTATCCTCCGCTTCCTGCTTGGCCTTCCTCAGACCTGCCTCGGCCGCTTCCTTGTCGCGCTGAGAAATGGCCGAAGCTATCCTGGGTGCGGCAATATTAGCGATAGAAACGAGCATATCGATGTCGTTAGGGCTGAAGCCGTTTATCGACGAGGATTCCGAGTCGATAACCCCGATAACAGAATCCTCGTAGATCAGAGGCACCGCCAGTTCCGAGAGGCCACCAAATTGATCACGGATATAGCGGCTGTCGATGGAAAGATTGGCGACATATTCCGGTTTGGCCTGCTGTGCGGCGACACCGACTATGCCCTCGCCAACGGTGATTTTGATGCGATTTTGAATCTCGCCGCGCGCCGGACTCTTGACCCCGTAGGCTGCTACCTGCACCAGCAGGTCATTCTCGCGAAGGTAAATAACACAGTCTTCAAACGCCAGCAACTCACCGATATTGCCAGCCATACTCCACAACAGGTCGTCGAGAGTATTCTGCTTTAGCAGGGAGATGGCGAAGCCATTGATGATTTCCAGCTCGGAGGGCTCGTGTTTCAACTGCGGGGTGTTCAAGCGGTTACTCCCTGTAACATGATGGTTGAGAAAAGTAGCCAGGGCGCGGGACCCTGCCCTACTGCCTACAAGGAGTATAGGAGTTAAAGTCGGAATTTCAGAGCGAATCGACCGTCAGCCCAGTGAAACAATGCGCTTTTCCCGGCAGCACGAACCGTCGGGAGATCCCGGACATGCGCTACGCGCATTCCGGGATGACGGTGCCATTTTTGGGCAGCGTGGATTCCTGATTAAAACCGCGGGCCTCTCGCCGGTTTCCTTCCGATCGGCAGCGAAGCCGGTAATGGCTTTGCAGGGTGTCGCGCGGCAGGGATGCTGCGCGCAAGCCCCCAGGGATGGGTTCTCGGCGTCCCTGCAAAGCCATTACCGGCTTCGCCTGTGTTACAGCCCATTCGTCAGGAGATCCCGGACAGGCGCTGTCATTTTTGGGCGGCGTGGATTCCTGGTAAAAACCGGGTCTCTCACCGGTTTCCTTCCGATTGGCAGCGAAGCCGGTGGTGGCTTTGCAGGGTGTCGCGCAACAGGGACGCTGCGCGCAAGCCCCCATGGATGGGTTCACGGCGTCCCTGCAAAGCCATTACCGGCTTCGCCCGTGTTACAGCCCATTCGTCAGGAGATCCCGGACAGGCGCTGCGCGCCTTCCGGGATGACGGTCTTTTTAAAACTAGTGAATCATCCCTGCGGTGGAACCACAGCTACTCCCTCTGCGATCCCCGCGCCTCCGCGGGAACCCGAATCGCCAGACCCTGAACCTGTAAACCTAGGCAGCTTCCAGACGAATCGCGCAGTACTTGAATTCCGGGATTTTTCCGAACGGATCCAGCGCTTCGTTGGTCAGCAGGTTGGCCGCGGCTTCGTGGTAGCAAAAAGGAATAAATACTTCGCCAGGTTTCAGCGCCGAGTCAGGCCGCGCGTAGGCGCGTATTTCACCGCGTCTCGATTTGGCGATGATTTCCCCGCCTGGCTCAATGCCCAGTTTTTCCAGATCGAGCAGGTTCAGATATACCACCGGAACCGGCTCTATCGCATCGAGCACACTGGTGCGACGCGTCATAGATCCGGTATGCCAATGTTCCAGCTGACGTCCGGTGATCAGCACCAGCGGGTATTCCGCATCGGGTTTTTCATCCGGCGGGATAGACTTGGCCGCCACCAGCCTGGCTCTGCCATTGGCAGTAGGGAAGTTGTCGATAAAGACCACGCCCTGACCCGGATCGTTTTCATCGGCACAGGGATAGGTAACCGAACTGTCGCGATTGAGGCGATCCCAGGTAATCCCGCTGATACTGGGCATGGCGCCGCGCATCTCTTCGTAGACATCGGAAACGTGCTGGTAATTCCAGTCCAGGCCGAGGCCCTTGCCGATATCGCGGATAATCCACAAATCCTGGCGTGCCTCGCCGGGCAGCGGCACAGCGGCTTTGCCCAGTTGCACGCGCCTGTCGGTATTGGAAACGGTGCCGTCTTTTTCTGCCCAGCCCGAAGCCGGCAGTATAACGTCGGCGTAGGCAGCGGTTTCGGTAAGAAACATGTCCTGCACCACGAGATGCTCCAGCGCGGCCAGCGCGGCGCGTGCGTGGTTCAGATTGGGATCGGACATGGCCGGATTTTCACCCATGATGTACATGCCCCTGATATTGCCTTCCAGTATCGCGTGCATGATTTCGACCACGGTCAGGCCAGCTTTATTGTCAAGCTCGCTACCCCAGTACTGGCTGAAAAATGCATTCGCGTCGGCGTTGTCTACACGTCGGTAATCGGGGAACATCATCGGAATCAGGCCGGCATCGGAAGCACCCTGCACATTGTTCTGTCCACGCAGCGGATGCAGCCCGGTACCCGGACGACCGATCTGGCCGGTAATCATAGACAGCGCAATCAGGCAGCGCGAATTGTCGGTGCCGTGGATGTGCTGCGAAATGCCCATGCCCCAGAAAATCATCGAAGCCTTCGAGGTGGCGAACAGGCGCGATACTTCGCGCACGGTTTGCGCGTCGATACCGGTTACCGCTGCCATTTTCTCCGGGCTGAAGTCGGCCACGTTGGCCTTTAACTCTTCGTAATCGGTGGTGCGCTCGCTGATAAATTTCTCATCGGTGAGACCTTCATCGATGATCGTATGCAGCATTGAATTCAACAGCGATACGTCGGTAGAGGCATTGAATTGCAGGAAGTGACTGGCATGACGCGAGATATCGGTACCGCGTGGATCCAGCAGGATCAGCTTCTTGCCCTGCTTGATCGCATTTTTCATGAAAGTGGCTGCGACCGGGTGATTGGTCGTCGGGTTAGACCCTATTACCAGAAATACTTCGGCATGCTTGACGTCTTCGACCTGGTTCGACACAGCACCGGAACCGATGCCTTCGAGCAGCGCGGCAACGCTGGAGGCATGACACAGGCGCGTGCAATGGTCGACGTTGTTGGTACCGAAGCCGACACGCACCAGCTTCTGGAACAAATAGGCTTCCTCGTTACTGCCCTTGGCCGAACCGAAGCCGGCCAGGCCATTGCCGCCAAGCTCCTTCTTGACCTTGCTGAGCCCGCTGGTAGTCAGCGCCATGGCTTCTTCCCAGCTGGCTTCGCGGAACATTTTGGAAGGATCGGAAGGGTCAAAAAATTCGTTCAATCCCTTGGGTATGCCTTCCTTGCGGATCAGCGGCTTGAGTAGCCGCTGCGAATGATTCAAATAGTCGAAACCATAGCGTCCCTTGACGCAGAGTCGGTTGAAATTGGCAGGACCATCGCGGCCCTCGACGCGTTGAATCTGGTCATCTTTTACGTGGTAGGTGAGCAGACAACCGACGCCGCAATAAGGACAAACCGAATCGACCTTGCGATCGGCTTCCTGCAGATGTGCGCCGGTGGCGTTGGACAGTGCCCCGGTCGGGCATGCGGCGACACATTCACCGCAGGCGACACAGGAGGAATCACCCATCGCATCGCCAATGTCGAAAACGATTTCGGCATGGTGGCCGCGATGCGCCAGACCGATAACATCGTTGACCTGGGTTTCACGACAGGCGCGCAGACAACGCGTGCATTGTATGCAGGCATCCATGTTGACCGCTATGGCTGGATGCGAATAGTCCGCTTTAGGCTGATGGCGCGGCTTGAAACGCGGTTGTTTCACGTCCAGTTTGTCGGCCCAGAAAGTCAGTTCGTTTTCCAGCGTATAAGATTTTTCCGGCATATCCGAAAGCAGTAATTCGAGTACCAGCTTTTGCGACTTGGTAGCGCGCTCGTTATTCGAAGTCACCACCATGCCCGGCGTCGGATTGCGACAGCAACTGGGCGCGAGCACGCGCTCGCCATCGATTTCGACCACGCAGGCACGGCAGTTGCCGTCCGAGCGCAAGCCCTCGGTGTAACACAGGTGCGGGATATCGGTGCCGGTGCGCTTGGCCGCCTGGATAATGGTTTCTCCCGGCAGGGCTTCGATAGCGCTGCCGTTGAGGCTGAATTCGATGGTTTCGAATATGGTTTCGGGATTAGCAGCCATTATATAGATTCCTCCAGGCCCAGCTCATGCGGGAAATACTTGATTACCGAAAGTATCGGGTTGGGTGCCGCCTGACCGAGGCCGCAGATCGATGCGTCGACCATCACCGTGCAGAGGTCGTTTAACTGGTCGATATCCCATTCGCCGGTTTCCATGATACTCACCGCCTTCTCGGTACCGACCCGGCAAGGTGTGCATTGGCCGCAGCTTTCATCCTCGAAAAACCGCAGCATGTTGAGGGCGGCGGCGCGGGCGCTGTCCTTGTCCGACAAGACGACCACCGCCGCCGAGCCGATGAACGAGCCGAGCGGTTGCAGGGTGTCGAAATCCAGCGGGATATCGCTGAGCGAGGCTGGCAGTATGCCGCCCGAGGCACCGCCGGGAAAGTATCCGTATAACTGGTGGCCATCTTGCATACCACCACAATATTCGTCGATCAATTCCTTGATGGTGATTCCGGCCGGTGCGAGGTGCACACCCGGCTTGTTGACACGACCCGAAACCGAA
Organism: uncultured Gammaproteobacteria bacterium; assembly: GCA_963976575.1. Lineage (GTDB taxonomy): Bacteria > Pseudomonadota > Gammaproteobacteria. The sequence continues at coordinate 7,301 of CAXBMV010000024.1, forward strand.
AAGCTGCGCACACCCTTGCGGCCGTTACGTCCTTTCGAGTCGAACCACTCGGTGCCTTTCTCGATTACATCGCGCACCCAGAACAGGGATTCGCAATTCTGCTCCAGCGTGGGCCTGCCAAACAGTCCAACCTGGGCAACATAAGGTGGGCGCAAACGCGGCATGCCACGTTTTCCTTCTATGGACTCGATCATCGCCGACTCTTCGCCACAGATATAGGCACCGGCACCGCGACGCAATTCAATTTGGGGCAAATCGAAGCCCGACTTGTCGCGCAGATCCTGTAAAGCCTTGTTCAGATTTTCGGTAACCGAGGGATATTCGTCGCGTACGTAGATATAGCAGCTATCGATACCTATCACCTTCGCTGCGATGAGCATGCCTTCGAGGAAACGATGTGGATCGGTGAGCATGTAATGACGATCCTTGAAAGTTCCGGGTTCGCCTTCATCGATGTTAATCGCACAGAGGCGGGGTGCCGGCTGGTCGCGCAGAATGCGCCATTTGCGTCCCAACGGAAAACCGGCTCCGCCGAGGCCGCGCAACGCGGTCGCTTCCAGCGTTTCGATGATTTCGTCGCCACTGATGTCAGCGTCGAGCAGGCGCTGGTAAAGCTGGTAACCAGCTGCAGCCTTGTAGGCGTCGAAATCAATACTGTCTTCGGGCATGGGCTGGGTCAGCGAACCCGCATCGATGGCCGCTTTAACATCCTTCGCATCCGCCTGGTCGACCGTGTACTGCCCGATCACGGCTACCGGGGCCTTGTCGCAACGACCTACGCAGGGAACCCGCTGCACGCGTACGTCTTTACCCAGAGATTTTTCCAGTTCGGCGATCAAGGCTTCGCTGCCGGCCATTTCGCAGCTTACCGATTCGCAGACGCGTACCGTCAGAGCGGGGGGCACGCTATCGTTTTCCCTGACCACGTCGAAATGGTGATAAAAGCTCGCCACCTCGTAGACTTCAGTCGTCGCCAGTTTCATTTCGCTGGCCAGAGCCACCAGGTGGGCTGCGGAGAGATGTCCATAGGAATCCTGGATCTTGTGCAGGTGTTCGATTAACAGGTCACGCGCACGCGGCGCATCGCCGAGCAGGCTTTGTACCTGAACCAAGGCATTCAGGTCGACTACCCTGCCCTTGATTTTTCCTCGGTTACGTTTTTTCTTACGATCTACCGCGTTGGGATTTAATTCGGCCTGTGCCATGAAAATTCTCTGATTTGGGGTTTACTGGATGGACTTTTCGCTGCGCATATTAGCATAGAGAGTTAAAGATTCGACCACGCATTGTCAATGCGACATAAAGCTCGTGGATTACGACAGCCTCTCAGCCCACTTATTCGCTTGCGAATTCGACAGGCTGGCGACAAAATTCAGCCATGTCTGAACTAGAACAACTATTCGACGAAATCAACGCCGCCGATCGCGCCGGCAAGATCAAGTCATTCTGGAACCCCGAACAACAGGGCGAAATCGATATCCGCATCGCCGCCGATGGCAGCTGGTATCATCAGGGGCGCAAATTTCAGCGCCCCGCCCTGGTCAAGTTGTTCGCCAGTATACTGCGCCGCGAGGGCGAGGGTTACTTCCTGGTGACACCCGCTGAGAAGCTGCAAATCCAGGTCGACGATGCACCCTTCGTCGCCAATCTGGTCGAACAAATCAACGAAGACGGGCAGCAGCTGGTGGTATTCACCACCAGTATTGGCGAGCACATTCCACTGGACAGGGATCACGCTCTGCGTATCGACATCGATGCCAGCAGCGGCGAACCACGCCCCTATATCCATTTGCGCGCAGGGCTGGAGGCACTGATCAGCCGCAGCGCTTTTTACGATCTGATTAACATGGCCGAAGAAATCGAACGAGATGGCCTGCACTATCTATGCCTCACCAGTCTTGGTGAGCAATTTGAATTAGGAAGAAGCGACGAGTAAATACTATGAAAGGCACCCACGAATATCAGGACGACCCACGCAACGCGACTATATTAATCGACATCAACGGCGAGCATTTCCCGCGTGAGCGCGCCATGGTGTCGGTTTTTGACAGCGGATTCATACTCGGTGATGGCATCTGGGAGGGCTTGCGCGTGCACCACGGCAAGGTGGCCTTCCTGCAGGCGCATATGGACCGTCTCTACGAGGGCGCGAAGGCACTGGACATGGCCATGGAAGTTGACGCCGAAACCATCAGCGCTCGTATAAACCGGCTGCTCGAAGCCAACCAGATGCACGACGGCGTGCATATACGATTGATGGTGACGCGCGGCATCAAGGCCACGCCTTACCAGGATCCACGCATCACCATTACCCCGCCGACCATCGTCATAATTGCGGAATACAAACAGGCCCTGCCCGAGACCGCCAGCCACGGCATTCGCCTGTTTACCGTGCACGTACGCCGCGGCTACCCGGATGTACAGGATCCGAAACTGAACAGTCATTCCAAGTTGAATTGCATCACTGCCTGCATACAGGCGACCAAGGCTGGCGCCGACGAAGCGCTGATGCTGGACCCGCACGGCTTCGTCGCTACCTGCAACTCGACTCATTTTTTCATCGTCAGGAAGGGTGAAGTCTGGACCTCCAGTGGTGACTATTGCCTCGGCGGCATTACCCGCGGCAACGTGATCGCCTTGTGCCAGCAAAACAACATTCCTGTGCGGCAGAAAAACTTCAGCCTGACCGACGTTTACGGTGCCGAAGAAGCTTTCGTCACCGGCACCTTCGCCGGCCTCGCACCGGTGCGTGAAATCGACGGCCGCATCATCGGCGATGGCGAACGCGGCAGCATGGTAGAAAAGCTGCAAGGTCTGTACCTGCAAATGCTCGAAAAGGAATGCAGTTGAGCCCGCTACGCATAGCGATGTGGTCGGGACCGCGCAACATATCCACGGCGATGATGCGCGCCTGGGAAAATCGTCAGGACTGCGAAGTCTGGGACGAACCCTTATACCGGCCTGCCACACCCCGGTGCCGGAGAAATCATTGCCGACCACGGCAGCGACTGGAAAAACCTGGTGGCTCGTTGCAGCGCAGATAGTCCCGCAAAAAAACCGATTTTTTTTCAGAAACATATGACCCTGCACCTGCTGCCGGAAATCGATAGAGGCTGGATGTCATCGCTGCGCCACTGCTTCCTGATTCGTAAACCTGAGCCTGTCATCGCCTCTTATTCCGCGGTGCGCGGCGAAGCCTCGCTGAAAGACATAGGTTTCGTTCAGCAGGCCGAGTTATTTGATTATGTATGCGAAATCAGCGGGCAGACACCACCGGTTATCGACAGCAGCGAATTCCTGCTCGATCCCGAAGCCATGCTGCGGACGCTGTGCGCGCAACTGCAAATAAACTTTGACCCGGCGATGTTGAGTTGGCCAGAAGGTCCACGCGATAGCGATGGCATCTGGGCGAAGCACTGGTACGACTCGGTGTGGAAATCCAGCGGTTTCGCCGCCTACCAGGAAAAGCCGATCAAGCTCGACAGCCACCAGCAGAACATCGCGGAACAGGCACTGCCTTACTATCAGCATCTCTATAAGTACCGCCTGCGCGCTGTCAGAAGTTGAATTTTTTCATCCGCGCCAGCGCGACGTTTTATGCAAACTATCTAACATTATTAAAGCTTCCGCGCTGTTTCGCAGCAATGTACACTTGCCTCTTCAGCACAGCATAACTATTCGGATAATGGCTGAACCACAAATCATCACTCCCGCTGCAGGCAGCCGCATCGTCAAGGACGAAGCGGAAGTTATCTTATTTGGCCAACCACCCGAAGTTCTGAAGGGCTTGCTGCGCGAAGGCGTGAGTCGCTTCGATACTCTGGTGCTTTCCGATATCCGCGAGAAGAATGGCTCGCTGATGAACAACCTCGAATTCCCGCTTTATTTTTTCCTGTTCTTTTCCAAGGGCCTCGCCGAGAATCGAAAAATCAACCTGGTCGGTGACGCCGACAGCATCAGCCATGTAATGCGTTTGTTGCGCTTCACGCTGATGGGACCGACTCCCTCGGAACTGGCCGAATGGCGAACCGAGCAAGGGCTCAAAGACGAATGGTTAGCGGTATCGAAATCCTTGTCGCTAAAGAATGACAAGGGCAATACCATCCCCATCGAAGAATTTTTCATCCCGGTGCCGTTTGAAAATAACCTCGCCGTGGCCGGTGGCTTCGCCATAGAGCGACAGGGCCCGGACCGATACCTGGTCTCCAACCCCGGCGGCGATGTCGAAGTCGATCTGAATCAGGACGTTGTTATTTCTCCATCCTATAAAGTGCCCGCGGATTATGTACCCGGTGGTCTCAGCAAAATGGGCATAGAAGTACTCGGCGGAGCCTCAGGTTTTTCTACCGAGGAACCCTGCACCGGGCTCGCACTTTGTTACAACGGTGATTATCTGCTGATCGATTCTATCCCCTTCCTCGACCATCACTTGCTCGCGCGCGGCATTTCCAAGAACCAGATTTCGGCGGTATTCCTCACCCACCTGCACGACGATCATTGCTCGATGTTTCCGCTGATGGAAATGCCGCATCGTGTCGAAGTAATTACCACCGCAGAAATCTATCACATGGCGATGGAAAAACTCAGCTGCCAACTGGGCTGGAGCGTGGCTGCGGTGAGCGAACATTTTCAATTGCTCAAGGTGAATCCCGGCGACACGATTAATTATTATGGCCTCAACATTGAGGTGCATAATACGGTACACAGTATCCCCACCATAGGTGCGACATTCTCCACCGTACACAAGGGGCAGTTTCGCGACGTTTGTATCGTCGGCGACAACCAGAACATGAAGTCGATTCGCAAAATGGGTGAGAGCGGCATAGTACGCGCCAGCACCGTGGAAAATCTGGAACGAATTTATAAGCATCCCTTCCACCTGTTGATTGCAGACGGTGGCGCCGGGGAAATTCACGGCGACCCGGGCGATGCACTGGTATCGGAAGCCGACAGGGTTGTATTCGTGCATGTCGACGAAGTCCCCGAGGCATTACGCACCACCTTCTCACTAGCCAGCTCCGGCAAACGCTACACCCTGCTTGAAGGTGACAGCACGATTTACACCTCGCAGATCAATCATTACCTGACACTCTGGCTGGGGCAGCCTTTTCCCAATCGCTGGATGCGTAACCTGCTCGCCGAACAGGAAATATACCGCTATAACGCCGAGGACGTGATTATCGTTCAGGATGCCAGTACCCACGGCTACGTTTACCTGATACTCACCGGCTATTGCGAGGTGGTTCGTATTTCCGATGGCAAGCGCGAAACCGTCGCCGAATTACAGGCCGGTGACATAATCGGCGAGATGGCGGTGTTAACCGGTTCGGGCGTTCGCAACGCCAGCGTGGTCGCCAAAACTCCGGTTTCGGTGTGCATGTTTGCCGAGGAAACCTTTCGTAACTTTATCCGCTATAGCGGCCTGCAATCTACGCTGGAAAATCGCTGGCTGTTGAGGCCAGTGGTTAAATTGCTACCCCAGTTCGCGCAGCTGTCATCCACAGTCACCGACAAGATTTCGCGCATCGCCGAGTGGCAGGTAGTCGAGGGTGGCAAAAGCCTGTGGCTGGACGAATCGCATATGTATATCTTCGTCGAGGGTTTCTGTTCGATAGTCGCTGACGACGCCAGCGAGGAAAAAATAGTCAATGGTGAAGAGCTGGGCTGGCGCGCTTATACCGACAACCGCCCCGTCGAAATCAAGGCCAGCAGCGATTGCGGCCTGATCAAAATCGAGGCCCAGGCTTACACCGCGCTACTGAAGGCAACACCGCAATTGAATTATCACACGCGTAAGCGCCTGGCCATCGAAGGAGACGACAGGGTGGACTGGCTGCTTGGGGTAGTAGCTACCTACTGAGGGAGAATGTTTAACAACCAACACTCGAGACAGAGGCGCCGCGGGAAAACCCGCTTAAAATCGACCAGGGGGCTTGCAGCGAAGACGCTGCGGTGGCATTTCGGAGCTATTATTGACAATTGTG
>CAXBMV010000025.1:0-13207 GCA_963976575.1 uncultured Gammaproteobacteria bacterium
GCGGAAACTTTACTGGGACAGACTATTGCCCTGCTAAAGCAGGGGAGGCTGGCCGAGGCTGAATCTGTGCTCGCGCAAATCTGTGAGCAATACCCGGACAACGACAAGGCCTGGTATCTGAGCGCAGTTATTCGCCTTGAATCGGGTGACAGGGACAGCGCGATAGAATACCTGTGCAACGCAACCCGCCTGCAGCCCGCAAATATCGAAGCTCATTTCACCTTGTGCAAACTCTACCTGGCGCAGGGCAATCTGAGTGACGCGATTCCCCGGGTTGAGAAAGTGGTAGAACTGGATGCCAGGCATGGACCGGGTTGGCTGGCGCTGGGCAGCATTTATGCTGATGCCGGCCGCTTTGCCGAGGCAGAGCAAGCCAGCCGCAGGGCGCTAGACTTACTGCCCGGAATTGAAGAGCCAAAAATCAACCTGGTCAATGCGTTGATATCACAGGGGAAGCGCGATGAGGCGATTATCTTGTGCCAGCACATCCGCGAGTATAACCCGGCAAGCCCGGCGATATGGCACAGCCTGGGGCTGGCATTCAAGGCGCTGGCGCTGATACAGGATGCGGACTGCTGTTTAACGAGAGTGGCAAACGCAGAACCTGAAAATGCCGCCGCTTTGTGTACCCTGGGCGAGCTCAAAGCCGCACAGGGTGAGGTGTCCCAGGCGCAGTCTTTGTTTATGAAATCGAGGGCGCTTGACCCCGCCGATGCAGGCGTGCATTTTCAACTGGGTAAAGTGTTGCTACAGAACAGCTCGACAAAGCACCGGCATCTGCTGGAAGAGTTGCGGAATGATTATCAATATCGCGACTGCAATGAAGCAAAGAATATCGCCATCGAACTGGCAGCGGACCTGCAGACTGGTGATGCCGGAGTGGAGTCTGCATTGATTCGATTTTTCGATGAATATGATCCAGCGCAGCTTTACCCGACGAAATGGTGGACCGATGCGCTGTCACAGTTCGGCGATCCCGCACAGGCATCGGATACGGCGATGCGCAGTATATTTTCCGCGGTATTCAGCTGGTCCCTGCCCTGCCGGGAAGCCCTGGATCAGATCGCTGAATTCGCCGGGGGGCGCGTGGCTTCCTACGGTTCCGGTGCCGCTTACTGGGAATATCTACTGCAGTTACATTACGCTATTGATCTGCACTGTCACGATATGATACTGCGCCATCGCTTCACCGCGATGGAAATAGCGCGCCATTCAGACGCCCGGGTTGAACCTGCGGATACCATTTTCCTGGCATGGCTGCCCGGGGATGCCTCCATCGATACCGAGATCGAGTCGCTGCTGGAACAGTTAAGGCCCGGGCAAAAACTGCTGCTGCTTGGCGAGCCCGCCGATGAGAATGGGCATCCTCGCAGCTGTGCCAGCCATCGTTTTTTCCGCTACCTGCAGGAGAATTTTGAAACCCGGTCGATTATTCCGTTGGCGAACTACGCCTACTTTCACGATCGGGTTGAGTGTCTGGTGAGAAAATAAGATTCCAGGAAGCCCGGCGCGCTTTAACGGTGTACCCCGGCTGTGACTGGCCTGCTGAATCAATTGGTTTCAAGATGTGCAATCGAATAATGCAGCAGAAAATCCGCATTGTTTGCGCTGGGTTCGCCCAGACTGATGATGCCTTCACCCAGCAGCGGAACCTGTTCCTGGTGAAAAAATAACTCGGCGTCGTTGTGGTTTATATAGCTACCATTGGCGCTGTTATCGAACAGCACAAATTTTCCGCGGTTGCACTGAATTTTGCAATGTTGTCGCGACGCCTGTTGTGAAGGAATAATTACATCACAATCCTGTCCGCGGCCGATCGATATATTGGTGATAGTGTTGGCCGACAGTTTGATGACATTGTCGGCATAGCGAATGGTCAGCACGCTCAAGGCGCCGCTTGCGACTGCATTGCCGACCACCCGGGTGAGTTCGTCGGTTTGCTCCCAGACGACATCGTAGATTTCAATCGGTAATTCCTTGCCTTTTACGGTGGTAGTCGTGAAGTGCCTGCAGCGTTTTTGTGAGGCTTCGTCCAGTTGCTCGTAGCTATAGCCGGAGATGAGGGTCTTACCGCCACGCGCAAGCTTCGACACTCTCGCTGCCAGATTGACGGCATCACCGTATAAATCGCCATCGCTCTCGATCACAGGCCCCCGGTGGGCACCGATGCGAATCGAGATCTTGTAGTCCTGGGAGGGGGCGGTTTTCTCAGCCAGAAACAAATGCATGTTTTTCGCTGATTCCAGCGCATTTTCGCTGCGGGCAAAACGACAGAGGATATCGTCACCGCCGGTTTTGATGGTATCCCCACCCGACTGGCTGACAATTTCCGACAATTCTTTTAATGTTGTTGTTACCAGTTTTTCGGCAATTTCGTCACCCAGAATTTCATATATGCGCGTACTGCCAACTATGTCCGCGAACATTATGGTCACCTCATTGTCGGCTGTGTCCACTGCATTGATACCGTTTAAAAAGTGGCTGCAGTATAACAAAGCCGGGACAGTTTAATGCCCTGTCATTTAGGGGCATTTAAATAGATGTCTGCAGGCCTACAGGTGCGGATCGGAAATTATGCTTAACGCTTCGAATCGGCTGTTGGGCGCTGTCGATTACAGGCAAGGACATGGCAGTACGATAAACCTGATTTGATCCCGTCCTCGTCTCGAACATTAAAGGGCGGCGATCAGCGGTTCTGATTGACGCCAGGCACAGCGTCTTGCCTGTTCAGCATTAGCCAACAGGGATCGACCAGGTGGGCAGGTGAGCGCAAAGCCAGAACGGCGTAATAAATAAAATCCCTCAGATTAAGCGCCTGTACCTCTGCCCTGATTCTGTCGGCATCGAAGTCGAGGGGAAGCTTGATACGGTCTGCGGTGGAGCCAGCTGGGTGGTTAAATTCTGGCATCAGTTACAAATGTACATTGATCATGCCGCTGGCAAGCAATTTCAAAATCATTATTCAATTTCAACATCCCGGACCGGATCCCAGCGCATGAATAAATGGACGCCATCCCGGTCGTATGATTTGAATCCCAGGCGCTGGTATAACCTTATGGCGGGGTTCAATTGCTCAACATGGAGAGAGACGGGTAAGGAATTTTTCCTGGCTGCTTGCTGAATATCCTGGATCAAATAGCGGCCGAGGCTGTGATTGCGAAATTTCGGCAGCAGCGCGATGTCGATGATTCGGTATTCGCCTTTGCCACGATGCAGGTATAGCCTTCCGACAGCCTTTTCCTGGCACTCAATAATCTGAAAATCCGCATCGGCATAGCTTTGCCGATAGGATTGATGTTGAGCGGTGAACTGTTGTTGCAGAAATGGCCGTATTTGGTCGGAGGTCCAGCCGACTTGTCTCAACTCTGTTTCGCGAGTGCTGATGAAGAGCTGCAGCAGGAAGTCTTCATCCCTGATTGTCTGCGCGCGTAGAGTAACATTGCTGATATCTATCAAAGTGACGCGTTTTGGGTAATATTTTCAGGATTTTGACAGCATTGCCATACAAGCGCGGTAATGCTGACCATCGTGCCGATCGACGCTTAACGTACCGCTTTGTTGCAAGAACAGATTCAGCTGCCCTAGGACCGGGTGGACTACTCTATAACTGGTTTCAGGTAAATTTACTGCCTGGGCAGATTCAAAATTCAGGATAAATTGCTTCGTCTTGACATCGGATTGAAACGTTTCACTAAGATCCACCAGATTTAATCGAGCCACTAACTGGGTGCCACTGAAAACATCGCAAACTGCTTTAAGTTCCGGATTTATCTCGTCGTTCCTACAGGAATTTATCGACGCTTTGGCCTCCGCAAAAGTGGGTAAGCAAATTGAAGCCAGGCTAGCTGTCCCGGCGGCTATAAAATAGCGTCTGCTCAACATAATCGTATTCCTGTTTAAATTACTCGGTTGCAATGATCAACTCCTCGAAGGATAAACACCTACCAGGGCGATGATAAACTGCACAGTATTATAGGGCGGCATGTTATTTACTGACTGTGAATTTCCGATATTTCCTGTTGATCCTCCACTTGGCGCAGGCGAGGGATCATTGACGTAATTACGATCATCGCTGATCGCCAAACTATTACCCGCGGGACTGGTCTGGTCACCCTCATTCGCCGAAGCGAGGTTGATACTGTGACTGTGTGAAGGCAGCTGACCCGGCGTAAGCGTATTGGTTTCACTTCCACCGATTTGCCCTTGCCGGCGAGAGCTAAGTCCAGGACCATTACCTGGGTGCATCGGGAATCGTCCGCGCAGATCGGGTAAGGCGAAGGTGGTGCGCCCATCGCCCCCATAGGTTGTTCCCAATAAGGAAAACAAGGCGGTGTATGATGATATAGGCAGCAACTGGCCATCACAAAATGCCCAGCCTCGCGGGGCAAAGTTGCCAGCGAACATGATAATTTCCCCTAGGTAAGGATCTGACATAGTTTTAACCTCATTAAACCTTTATTCAAAATCGTGAACTGATGCTTTCTAAAATATTGCCGATGAAACTCCCTGGCACGCCTGACAAACAGCCTAAAATACGGGCAGGGGACAAGGACCGACGCCCATCGAACTACCACTTGCAAAAACGATTGTCTGGGAGGCAGCGGTTAACATAAAACTGCCCAACGCCACATCCGCAACGTAATCAGGTGGCGCTGTTGTGTTACCCTGTAAATCCATACAAATGCTCGATGTAGCATTTGCATTCCCCGCATTCATGGCTTGATCTGCAATCGTAGTGAGGGTGTTATTCAGCACTGATGCATTCAAAGTGGTATTGTCGATGGCTCCAGCGTTGGTTTCGATAACGTCAAAGTCAAAGCCTTCCAGGGGGCCGTCTATGGAGTTGTTGAACGCTTCCATGGTTAGCGTGGCTGCATCAAAAACTCTGATCTTGACGCCGTCACTCCCTGTCAAATTGTTTATCTCATTTCGGTTGATGCGCGCCTGGGTCGTTGAACTCGACTCGGCCTGCAGATCAATCAAGTCTTTGCTGACCGCGGCGAGTCCGCGGCTTAAAACATTGTCCAGAATACTCAAATTAGTGCGGTCGGCGACGCTGCGAATTTGTACGCCTTCGTTGGTACTGATGATGCTATTGTTCTGGATCAGAATCCTGTTGATACGGTTAAGAGTCGGATCAGCATCTGTTTGAATTTTGATGCCGCGAAATCCAACATCGAAGATATTACCTTCAAGGGCTGTGGCACCACCGATGCGTACTTGCGCAACACCATTATTGTTTTCCAGTTTGATGCCATCCTGCGCGATATTACTGAAATTAACACCGCGAATATCAAGGTTCATGGTGACCGGATTGGCAGTATCAGTATTCTTGAGTACGATCCCGTCGCCCAGATTGCCGGGAACGCCGTTGATAGTGCCGCCGCTCATGACCAGGGAACTGCTGGTGGTTGCTGCGATGTGAATCGCGTCGTCCGACACTGATGGGTTAACAACATCAACGGTATCGATGGTGACATCGCTGAGGGTGAGCCCTACATCCGCACCGGCACCTTTAATGGCGCTTCTCCCGGAATTGCTGATGATAACCGCTTGCAATCTAACAGCCGTTGAATCATTGATTACCAGTCCGTCACTCGCCACTCCATCGATCGTCAGCCCTGCGATGAGGATATTGTCTGCAGCGTTTAACGTGATTCCAGCCCCGGTAGCGTTGGTGATCGTGGGTGCGGTGCCGGCCGCAACCAGGGTAACCCCATCAACTACAAGTGCGACACCTTCACCAATGACAGAAATATTGGCGAGGTCCAGCACCAACCCAGTATCCAGGCCTGTCGAAGTACCGTCGCCATTGGCAACATAAATAGTATCGCCATCTCCAGCGACAAGCTGGGCTTGCGCCAGTGTGGCGAAGGGGGCGTTCGCTGTTCCGCTACCACCGCTACTGCGGTTATCGACGTATAAGATTGATGATTCAGGAGCGGGATTATTTGAACTGCCGCCACAGGCAGTTAGCCAGATGAAAACTCCAATCATTAAAAATAATTTCAAATGTCGGCTCAGAAATAACATATTCCCTCTCAGCTGATAGGAAGATAAATCAAAAAACTTGCAGTTAAATGCAGCCAGTTCTCATTGCCCTGACTGGACAATATACACAAGCTGTCGAGTGCAGAGCAAGTTTGCCGTTCCAAATCCAGGCCTGCTTTCATAAAAGTGAAGTTCCGTTTTCGAGGCCGCCGAGCAAGCGCAAATTTTTAGCGCTACCTAAATAAACATACTGGCTTGAAATCATAAGTTCATCCCGCTATAGGCTTAGGTTGTTTGCCGCATAAGCATGATATTGGCTGCTCGTCATGGTGCCTACCATTGGTAATCCTGGCGCCAGTGTAGGCATGGCAACACTATCGGGATGTGATGAGCATCACAGCCGGCACCGCTTAGATATGCGGCATCGTATTAGGTACCCGTATTAGGTAACTACCCGTATTAGGTAACAGAGAGCAATTGTTTCCGTATTAGGTAACAGAGAGCAATTGTTTCTAATATTCGAACGGACTAATATAAGGACTACTACTCCATAACATGCAGACAGGGAGGTCCAGCATGCCAAGAAAGCCAAGATTTAACCTGCCCGGAATGCCTCAGCATATTGTTCAGCGTGGCAATAATCGAGCAGCCTGTTTTTTCGAGGAATCAGATAATATTCAATTTCTCGACGACCTGAAGGAGTCCTCCAGGAAATACCATTGCCAGCTACATGGCTATGTTCTGATGTCCAATCATTTCCATCTTCTGGCTTCGCCAAACGATCGCTACGGCATATCGCAAATGATGCAGGCGCTCGGCAGACGCTATGTATATTTCATCAATCACAAGTATGAAAGAACGGGAACCCTGTGGGAGGGGCGTTACAGGTCATGCCTTGTCGATTCGGAAGCTTACCTGCTCACCTGTATGCGATACATCGAGCTAAATCCGGTGAGGGCCGGGTTGGTCAAGCATCCGGAGGAATATTCCTGGTCGAGTTATCGGGCCAATGCCTGCGGTGAGGCAGATGAGTTGATTAGCCCGCATTCCGTCTATCTGGCTATCGATCATAGCGATGGCGGTCGGCAGGAGGCATACACAGACCTGTTTCGCGATCAAATCGGGAAGTCGATGATTCAGGAAATTCGGCAATCCCTTCATCACGAGCTGGTTCTGGGCGGCTCGCGATTTAAAGACTGGATCGAACAGGAGACCCATCGGCAAACTCGACCCCGCAGTCCTGGTCGTCCTTGTGCCAACTAAACATTAGATGGTCAAGTACGGCCAGAGGTTGTATTAGAAACAATTGATCTCTGGTACCTATTACCCGAAACAATTGCTCTCTGGTACCTATTACCCGCTGGTACCTATTACCCGAAACAATTGCTCTCTGGTACCTATTACCCGAAACAATTGCTCTCTGGTACCTATTACCGCTGGTACCTATTACCGGTACTCCCGGCTTTCAAAATGACTGCAACACGAACAGACTCACAGGCGCTTCACCAATTTTCAACTTTAGCTCCTGCGTGGCAAATCCCGTTTTATTAGCGTAAATTCTTTAATCGATGCATAATCTTCGAGTCTTTAGTTTGACGCAATCGCTGCACCCACTGAGGAAACTTCGCTGAGATTCCTGGCACTAAGGCCTCTGGGTAGCTTGCCGCTAGTTTAATTGAATTGAGTTCAATGAGCACATCCCGAACACACCCCAAAGGAATGTATATTCTTGGCGGGGCAGCCGCACTCCACAATTTCGCGTTTTGGGGTGTGGTTACTCTGTTTCCTTTCTTTATGACGCGCACTTTCGACCTTGCGGAAGGAGATGCTACGCAGGCATATGGAGCATTCTTCGGTGTAGCGTTTACGTTTCCTCTGATTGGCGGGCTTCTGGCAGCGAGTTTTGGCCGCTACTCCCGAGCTGTTCTCATTGGGGGACTGGCAGTAGCGATTGGCTGTCTCGCCCTATCTTCAGACAATACAATCATCCTCATAGCAGGGTTAGGACTGGTAGCCCTGGGCTACGGTATGTTCTGGCCCCCTATACTAGCGCTTCAAGGGAAGTTGTACGACAACCGGGAACAGCTGCGAGACCAGGGCTTTACACTTTTTTATGCGCTCTCAAGTGTTGGTATTTTTGCTACCCAACTTGTAAGCGAGTCGCTTTTGGGGTCGGTTGGTTGGAACGGTTTCTATTTGCTGCTGAGTGGAATAGCCGTTCTGACAATGATAGCCGTTTTGCTGGGAAGCCGCTCTTTTGGAGAGCTCGATTTGGTAGCGAAAGAGGCAAGTGGCGTCGATTCTGGGGAGCGCTCTCCCAGGTTGATTTCAAGCGAGCGAAAACGTGTATTGGCGATTATAACGCTGGCTGGTTTCACAGTTCCCTTTTGGGTCGGATGCAGTCAGATGGGATCGTTGGTGCTCTTTTTTTCCAGGAATTTCGTCCATCGGAACCTTTTTAGTATTGAGGTTCCCGCCACTGTTTTCGTGTCAGTTTTTGCGTTATCAATCATTGTGCTCGGACCGATTATGGCTGGTTTTTGGCGATATTTCGAACGGAAAAACCGCCCTCTTGGCGCCCCGAGGCAAATGGCCATAAGCATGGCACTTCTCGCGCTTTCGTTCCTTGTTATTTCTGGCGCAGCGCTGGAGCTTCTCCTGGATGGGAGCAAAGAGCACGTGAGCTCCAACTATCTATTTGCTTTCTATTTTCTCCAGGCTTGCGCTGTGATTATTATGGGACCTATCGGGTTAGCGTTCGTCACGAAATGGGCGCCTAAGGGGTGGACTGGGCGATTAACTGGCCTGTGGTTCGCGGCCACTGGTTTGGGAGGGTTTGTAGGAGGCTTTGCCAATCAAGCGTTGGCCGATATTCTGAGTCCAGTATATCTGTATGGGTTTTTCTTCCTCGTACTATCATCTGTGGCAATCGGATTGTTTGCCATTAATCGCATTGTCTTCGAGATGCTGTCGCAATGACCAATTAGCAGGACTGGTGTTCGACATCGCTGTAATTCCGTCACGAGTTAGCGCACTATCCTGGGTCAGTTGGAGCCGTCAGTGCAGTAGCGGCACAGGTCCAAAATGTGCGGATGGTGGAGATACATCAATAATTTTGCAATCGTTGCAGGCCTCCGTATCTGCTCTAAGTTGGTCGTTATACCTTGCTATACATAGCTAATATTACTCATTGAATAGATCTGCGACTAATTTGTTGCGACCATGCCACATCTACTTGTGCATATCCATGTCGTCAGACATCTCTGATTCGTCGTCCTTTGCCATCTTTTCACCTTTACCCATATCCATATCCATGACCATGAGACCGTTGCTGTCGGTATGCGTGATCATAAATAGCCGTTGCGCAACCAGGATTACCACCAAACCAACCAGCGAAACGATAATAACAAGAGGATCGCGTTCATACTTCATGAGTAAGAATGTACCAAGAATAAGGATATCCAGCATGATCGCAATCACAGGAATGACAGGATTCGCTTTCGTCTCCTTAAGCAGATAACGAAAAAGACCCCAATGAATCGCGATGTCCATGATCAGATAGAAAATAGCGCCAATCGAGGCGATGCGGGTCAAATCAAAAAGGATAGTCAGGACAATCGCGAGCGCTACCGTTATCATCAGGGCTGGGTTTTTAATCCCCCGATATAACCGCGGAAGTTGCTTCATACTGCTGAGCATGGCCAGCATTCTGGAGGCGGAAAAAATACTGGCGATCACACCCGAAACAGTAGCAACTATCGCCAGCAGTACCGTGAACAGCAATCCCCATTCACCAAACACCGGTTTGGCAGCGGCGGCAAGTGCATAATCTTTTGCGGTAATGATTTCCTCAACGCTCAAGCTGCTGGCCACTGACAATGCCAAAATCGTATAGATCACCGTGCAGATAAGAATGGACAGGATGATCGAGCGCCCCAGGTTGCGATGTGGGTCGAGGATATCGCCGCCTTGATTGGTGATAGTGGTAAAGCCTTTGAAGGCAAGAATAGCCAGCGCAAGCGCGGCGATAAAATTGAAGCTGCCACCCGCCGGCGCTTCTCCACTGCTACTGCCCCAGTTCTCCAAAGAGGGAAAGCCCGCTACGGCTAGCCCGGCAGTCGCCAATACGGCGATTCCGGCTATCTTTATTACAGCAGTTATATTGGCGGTTCTCTCAATGGTTTTGTTGCCGGAAATATTGACGATATAGGCGACGGCGATCAACAAAACGCCTAGTACCGGCACCAGCACCGCCGTATTTTCAATTTCGAAAAGTCGTAGCGTATAGGAACCAAAGGTACGAGCGACAAGACTTTCGGCAATGACCATGGAAACGTACATGAGCAGCGAAAAGGTCCCGGCCAGGGTGCCGGGCCCATACGCCTTGCGCATGAACATGGCAACACCGCCCGATGAAGGATAGGCGTTCGAAAACTTAACATAGGAATAAGCGCTAAAACCGACGACGATTGCCCCAACCAGAAACGCCAGGGGGAAAAGCTCGCCTACTAGTTCTGCGATCTGTCCCATCAGCACGAATATACCCGCGCCGATCATGACGCCGGTGCCCAGTGATACTGAGCCTAACAAAGATAATTTGTTTTCTGAGTTTTGTTTCATAAGTAGTGCGATTGTTAAATGGGCCGAGGAATCTTCATCTTGCCACTGTTTGCATGAATCGTCCGGATATTACGGAAACTCATTTGAGTGAGTCATGCCGCCCTGGATGACTCTTCAAGTTGTTGATAGCACAACGGCTCCTATTCAGCCAACGAATTGGCGTATGAGTCGCCGGCATTAACGGCCAATGCATCGATTCCAGCCTCGATTCAAAGCCATACTTCACCCTAAAAATCCAGAAATCAACTCGGCAACGAAACACCGACCCCAAAATCGTAGACGAGTTGACCACCAAAATAAGCAGTTGTGATGATTAGGGCCGCAGCTGCTATTTCGATTGCCACGATGCCCCAGCCAAGGCGTCTTGATAAAGAGACACTTCGTATCCAAATAAAGGCGCGTACCAGTCCCCAGGCCACCAAGAGCGCTGCTACAATGCTTCCTAACTCTTCATGCGTTTCTAGTACTGCGAGAGGCGTACCTTTCGCCAGCGCGACATCAAAAGCAAGGTCGCCAAACACATAAGCTGCTGCGGCCGCCAGTCCCGCGCTAAAGGCGAGGCCGGCTGATACATTGGCAATTGCGCCACGCCCGCTGAGGGGCTGGCCTCGCCAAACAGCGACGAGATCGAATGCCGCCAGCACCAGCACAAAGACGATCGGGAAATGCACAACTAATGGATGAAATTGTTCAATCGGTAACATGGGGTAGAGTTCCTATGAAATAAATGGAATGTCTGGTTTGCACGAGTTAGAACCAAAACCTTAAGCCGGCAACGAATGCCAGATTTTCAACGTCTCCGCCTTCGGCACGGGTCAGGTCAGCCGTGTTGCCATATTGGCGCTTCCAGCTCATGCCGATATAAGGCGCGAATTCCCGACGAAATTCGTAACGTAATCGCAGACCGAGTTGCACGTCATTTAAACCACTACCGACGCCAAACTTAGGTACTGAGCTGGCTGCGATATTAGTTTCAAACCGAGGTTGTAATATCAGGCGTTGCGAGAACAACATTTCATAGGTCCCAACCAATCTAGCCGAGACATCGCCATCCTCGCTGATAAACAGAGCAGGTTCTACTTCGAATCGATAGGGTGCCAAACCCTGGAAACCGAGCACGGCGAAACTGCGGTTTTGGTCTGGGCCTGAACCATACAGTTGATCATAGCGCGCACCAACCTGAAAATCCCAAAACGGCGCGACCATTCGGCTGTAAAGTGTTTGAAGTTCGAGTCCACCACTATTTGTCGAGGCTTGATCATCACCTTCAAACTTCACCCACAGTTTGTTGGTGTCGGTGCCATACCAGGCTTGCATATCCCAGCGAAACGTATCTGCACCGTTGTTATCACGATACTCAAACTGATCCGCAATGATCATGCCCAGTGGCAGGTTGTCTTCAACGGGCTCTGGCCAGCCAGGTTCCGCAGCGAAAGCGAGGGTGTTGAAAACAGCCAACAGGCTGCCGAGCAGAAAACAGTTCAATGGCGAAGGAGTTAAGACTTTTTTATCCATTACTATTCTCCGATGACATTGCGTCATTGGTCACCGATACCACTCGAAACATACCCATGTCCATGTGATAAAGCAGGTGACAGTGGAATGCCCAGTTGCCGGGAGCATCCGCGCTGATCAGCGCGGTCAGGCGCTCACCAGGCTTCACGTTGAGGGTGTGCTTGCGCGGCCGATATTCGCCAGCACCATTTTCGAGTTCCATCCACATACCATGCAGGTGGATGGGATGTTCCATCATAGTGTCGTTGACCAGTACCAAACGCAGGCGCTCGCCATACTTGAAGCGGACTGGACCGTCCACTTCGGAGAACTTTTTACCATCGAACGACCACATGTACCGATCCATTACGCCGGTCAGATGCAATTCTACTTCGCGTTCTGGCGGCCGTTGATCAGGATACGGCGACAGGCTGCGCAAATCGGTATACACGAGTACGCGGCGGCCATTGTTTTCCAGGCCATCACCAGGCTCGCTCAAGCGATTGCTAGGGAATTCCGCGATCATCGTGTTGCCTTTGCCGTGACGGTCCGGGCCATGCTTTGCAGGCGAAGGCGCCGTCGACATGCTTTCGCCGATATCGGTTTTCATGCACCGGCGGCATGCCTAGTGGCGGTATTGCAGCTTCGAGTCCTGCTTCGGATGACAGCGTTCCGCGCGCATAACCGCTGCGATCCATGGAAGCTGCAAAAATTGTGTATGCGGCCTCGTCGACGGGTTCGACGATGACATCATAAGTCTCTGCTACGCCAATTCGAAACTCGTCGACTGCTACCGGTTGAATATTCTGCCCATCTGCTTGTACGACGGTCATTTTCAGACCCGGGATGCGAACATCGAAGTAGCTCATCGTCGCGCCATTGATAAAACGCAGGCGTAGGCGTTCTCCCGGGCGAAACAATCCGGTCCAGTTGGAATTTGGTGCCATTCCATTCATCAGGTAGGTATAAGTAGCACCGCTGATATCGGCGATGTCGGTCGGCGCCATGCGCGATCGCGCCCAGACCATGCGTTCCCGAATTGTATTGCCCCAGCCATTCTTTTCAGCATCGTTGAACAACTCAGGTACTGTACGCCGCTGAT
>CAXBMV010000026.1:0-12827 GCA_963976575.1 uncultured Gammaproteobacteria bacterium
GAGCAAATCGACACCATGCTCGCTAGACAGCTTGTCGCCACCACCTGCGCCAAAAATATGTTCGCTGTGACCACACTGGCTGCAAATATGGATGCTCATATTCTCGATGACGCCGAGTACCGGCACTTCGACCTTTTCGAACATCTTCAAACCTTTGCGCGCATCCAGCAGGGCTATGTCCTGTGGTGTGGTGACGATCACCGCCCCGCTTACCGGAATGCGCTGCGCCAGGGTTAACTGGATGTCACCGGTACCCGGCGGTAAATCGATGATCAGGTAGTCGATGTCGCTCCAATGGGTATCGTTGAGCAACTGCTCCAGCGCCTGGGTCACCATGGGTCCGCGCCAGATCATCGGTGTATCTTCTTCGACCAGATAACCAATCGACATGGATTGAATGCCGTGGCCGATCATCGGCTCGAGGCTCTTGCCATCGCTGGATTCGGGTTGCCCCTTACAACCCAGCATGCGCGGAATACTGGGGCCGTAAATGTCAGCATCGAGTATACCCACGGTGGCGCCTTCGGCCTGCAAGGCCAGGGCCAGGTTGACCGCGGTAGTGGATTTACCTACCCCACCCTTGCCCGAGGCTACCGCAATCACATTCTTGATACCTTTCAAGGGTTTCAAATTTTGCTGGACCGCGTGCGACTTGATCTTGCTGCTCACCGATACCGAGACTTCACCGATACCATCGAGTTCAGCCAGGGTCGACTTGATTTCATTTGCCAGGTCGTCGAAATAGCCCGCCGCAGGGTATCCGAGTTCCACAGCAATCTTCCAGCCATTGCCATCCTGTTCGATGGATTTGATGGATTTACAACTGACCAGATCGGTTTCCATATGCGGGTCAATCAACTGGCCCAGCTTCTGTTCTATATCGGATTTGCTTATTGGCATGTTGTTAGGCGGCTATCTCAGCTTTAATCAGGAGCGCGCATTTTACCCGAGCCAGTTCAGAAATATCACCTAGTTTTTATGTGATTGTTCTATACAGCATTCGGTACAGCCCCTAAAATAAGCTGTTTTAGCCGGGCAAAACCTGTCAATGAGTAGCAAACCTCGCCAGATTGTCGTCACCAGCGCGTTACCCTATGCCAATGGTCCGATCCACATCGGGCACATGCTCGAGTATGTGCAAACCGACATCTGGGTGCGTTTCCAGAAATTGCGCGGTCACGAATGTATCTACGTTTGCGCCGATGACGCACATGGAACCCCGATCATGCTGCGCGCCCAGGCCGAGGGCATCAGCCCCGAGGCATTAATCGAGCGCATGCACAAGGAACACTTGCAGGACTTCAGCGATTTCGGCGTTGAATTCGATAATTACTACAGCACTCACTCACCGGAAAACCGTGAGTTTGCCGAGTACATATACACCCAGCTGCGCGAAGCCGGGCATATTCGGACCCGCGTCATTTCCCAGGCTTACGATCCGAAGGCTGATATGTTCCTGCCGGATCGCTTTATCAAGGGTGAATGCCCCAATTGCGGCGCCGCTGATCAGTACGGCGACAATTGCGAAAACTGCGGCGCCACCTATGCCCCTACCGACCTGAAAAATCCCGTCTCTGTGGTCAGTGGTGAAACTCCCATAGAAAGAGATTCCGAGCAGTATTTCTTCAAACTCGAAGATTTCGAAGACATGCTCAAACACTGGACCCGGGATGGCCACATCCAGAAGGAAATCGCCAATAAAATGGACGAATGGCTGGACGAAGGCTTGCGCGACTGGGATATCTCGCGAAACGCGCCCTACTGGGGATTCGAAATCCCGGATGCCCCGGGCAAATATTTTTACGTCTGGCTGGACGCCCCGATCGGTTACATGGCCAGCTTCAAGAATTGGTGCGATCGCAATGAGCACAATTTCGACGATTACTGGAAACAGGACAGTAGCACCGAGTTACACCATTTCATTGGCAAGGACATAGCCCGATTCCACACCCTGTTCTGGCCGGCGATGCTGCACGGTTCCGGTTTTCGCAAACCTACCGCGGTCTACTGCCATGGATTTTTAACCGTCGATGGGCAGAAAATGTCCAAGTCACGCGGCACTTTCATCATGGCACGCACCTACCTGCAGCAATTGAACCCGGAGTATTTGCGCTATTACTTCGCCGCCAAACTCGGGCCAGGGGTCGATGATATAGACCTCAACCTGGAAGATTTCAGTGCACGCGTCAATTCAGATCTGGTCGGCAAGCTGGTCAATATCGCCAGCCGATGCGCCGGTTTCATCAACAAGAAGTTCGACGGCAAACTTTCGCCAAAGCTTTCCGACGAAAGCCTCAGTGAGCAATACCTTGCGGCTGCGGAGACGATCGCCGAATCCTACGAAAACCGCGAATTTGCCAGAGCCATGCGCGACATCATGGCGCTGGCCGACAAGGTGAACCAGTATATCGACGAAAAACAACCCTGGGTGGTGGTGCGAGACGAAGCGCGCCTCGCGGAAGTACAGGACATTTGCAGCATCGGCCTGAATTGTTTTCGCCAGCTGATTATTTTTCTGAAACCGGTATTGCCGAAACTGGCCCAGCAGGCGGAAGAGTTTCTCAATGTTGAAAGCCTGACCTGGGCCGACCTCGGCAATAACCTGCTGGACCACAAGATCAACCGCTTCAATCCCTTGATGACACGTATCGAAGCAGTATTCATCGAGCGCATGATCGAAGCCAGCAAGCTGGATCTCGCCGCCGAACAGAAAATCCAACAGGGTGCGAACGACTCATCTATCGAGGCGATTGCCGATGAAATCAGTTACGACGATTTTGCCAAGCTGGATTTTCGTATCGCCAGGATAGTCGCGGCGAAACGAGTAGAGAAGTCCGACAAACTACTGCAACTGACGCTGGACATAGGCGTGGAAACCCGCAATGTTTTTGCCGGCATCAGTGGCGCCTATAAACCCGAGGATCTGGAAGGAAAGCTCACCGTCATGGTCGCCAACCTGGCGCCGCGAAAAATGCGCTTCGGCCTGTCCGAAGGCATGGTGCTGGCCGCAGGTGACGGTGATACCGAACTCTACGTGCTGCACCCGGATAGTGGTGCAAAACCAGGGATGCGAGTGCGTTAAACATTGTTGCGTTTCGTTGCATACTGCCTGCTGCTCGCTAGCGCCATTTACCAACCGGTGCTGGCGCTGGATTCGAAGGTTATTTATCAACTCAACGACGATCGCGTTTTCCAGATTCGCGTACTCAACCGGGAAACCGGCAAAAAATCGAGTATCGGTTCGGGATTTATCGTCGGCAACGGCAGCCAGATCGCGACCAATTTCCATGTCGTCGGCCAGATCATCATCGAGCCCGAACTGTTTTATATCTCCTATATCCGCAAAAATGGCGAAGAAGGCGAACTCAAACTACTCGCCCTGGACGTGGCCCGCGACCTCGCCCTGCTAGGGGCTGAAGAAAAACTGGGCGAGGCGACCAGCATGAGCGATCTGCCCCCGCTGGGCTCACCGGTGTACGCCATGGGCAACCCGCTCGACCTGGGCCTTAGTATTGCCGTGGGTACCAATGGCGGAATCCTGAATCAAACCGATGACAGCCGCATACTGTTTTCCGGCAGTCTCAACCCCGGAATGAGTGGCGGCCCCACCTTCAACGAGCAGGGCGAGGTCATAGGGATTAACGTGGCGACCGCGAGAAACGCGATCAGCTTCATCGTGCCTTCGCGATACCTCGAAAGCCTGGTGAGCAAGGCCAATAGCAACGGCTTCGACAGTAATGATGACCTGAAGGCCGAGGTTACCCGACAGATCCTCGCATACGAAACGCGTTACATTGGACAATTAATCGATGCCGACTGGCCCTTGCTGGACCTGCGCCAGTTCAAGCTGCCCGGGGTAATCTCACCGACTGTGCGCTGCTGGGATAATAGCGCCAAGCTCAGCGCAACCGCCCAGTACAAGCGCTACCAGATTCGCTGCGCCAACAAGAATCATATCTATCTGGACGATGACAATAAATTTGTCGGCCGCTTCATTTACGAATACTACTGGCTTGAATCGGAGCAGTTAAATCCATTCCAGTTTTACAGCCTTTACCAGGATTTAAACGAAGATCAAATCGAAAACAAACTCGACCAGGACACGGTGAGTAACTTCAATTGTCGCACCTGGTTTATCGAAGTTTCATCGCAGGAAATGAAAGCCAATCTGTGTCGGCGCGAGTATGTCGAGTACAAGGGGATGAGCGACCTGCTGTTTACCGCCGCGCTCACCGGCCACGCGGACAAGGGGTTCTTCATTACCCTGATACTCACCGGCGTTGACTACGAATCAAGCCTGCCGCTGATAGAAAAGTTTATGCGAAATATTCAATGGAACCCCTGATACTCGAAATTGCCACGCGCGGGCTGTATCGCTACCACCGTATCGATGGCGATGTCACCTGTATTGGCAGAGCGCTGGACAACGACGTCATTCTCTCGGACCCTACCGTCGCCGCGCAGCACCTGAAAATCATTCGCCACGATGACAACTCGCTGGAACTGGTCAACCTGGCTGAAGTAAACCCCACCAGATTCGAGCACAAACAAATCGATTCGCTGGTCACCAGCGAGCTGCCGCTTAATCTGGAACTCGGTCGCGTGAAAATCAGGGTGGTTCCCGCCGACCATGCCGTAGCCCCGACCCGACCGCTGGCAGGAGAAGGCCGACCAAACCACCTGTTTGCGCATACCGGCTGGGCGGTAATACTGGCTTTCGCCTGCCTGATCCTCGGCGCAATCGAGTTTTACCTGAACACATACAACAGCTACAAGTGGATCGACCTGGCAAAGTATCTGCTACGTGAAACCGTGCTCACGATTGGTTTATTTGTACTCGGACTGGCAATACTGGAACGACTGCTGGTGAATCGATGGGAAATCAAACAACTACTGATCTCGGTGAGCCTTTTGTTTCTGGTTTACCAGACGCTCGGCATTGCCTCCAATGGACTCGATTACTTGTTCTCTTCCAGTTGGCCGGGGCTGCTCATTCTGTTTGGCTGGCAACTGCTGGTGATACCCTTCGCGATCTGCCTTTACCTGATATATATCACCCATTTAAACGCCAGTCGCAGCATTCTGCTGGCCATTTTAATCGCCAGCCCTATCGCTTTACCGTCG
This sequence comes from uncultured Gammaproteobacteria bacterium, assembly GCA_963976575.1. Classification (GTDB taxonomy): domain Bacteria; phylum Pseudomonadota; class Gammaproteobacteria. The sequence continues at coordinate 5,125 of CAXBMV010000026.1, forward strand.
TTATTGCAAAGCCGCGAGTTTCAAGCTCTGTTATCCGATTTCAGCGCATCGGCACGCTATCAAAACAGCCTGAGTCCGTTGAACTGGCATTTACGCAAGACAGTTTCGCTGCAGGAATTTATTCAGCAGGCGCAAGAACTGGAGGCAGGCGAGTTCGTTGATTAGGCGTTGATATCGCAAAACCCGCAGCTCTATCAGCATAAATCATATAACCCTCGGTAATATCGGTATTTTTCGAAAAGTACAGGCCTTATAATCGCGCGCATGCCTGAATACCTGTTACTTCTCATTGGGACTGTGTTCGTCAACAATATTGTGTTGGTGAAATTCCTCGGCCTGTGCCCGTTCATGGGGGTATCGCGCAAGGTGGAAACCGCGATCGGCATGAGTGCGGCGACAACCTTCGTGCTCACCCTCTCGGCGATTCTCAGTTACCTGATCAATAGCTGGATCCTGACCCCGCTGGACCTGGAGTTTTTACGCACCATCGCCTTTATCATAGCGATTGCCGCTGTGGTCAACTTTACCGAACTGGTGGTTCACAAGACCAGCCCGTTGCTTTACAACGTGCTGGGTATATTCCTGCCACTGATTACCACCAACTGTGCCGTGCTCGGTGTCGCCCTGATCAACGTGCAGGAGCAAAACAGCTTCCTCGAATCAGCGATCTACGGCTTTGGCGCCGCGCTGGGATTTTCCCTGGTGCTGGTATTGTTCGCGGCAATGCGCGAACGCATTAATGTTGCCGATGTACCCGCACCCTTTCGTGGTTCCGCAATTGCACTGGTAACCGCCGGACTCATGTCGCTGGCATTTATGGGCCTTGGCGGGCTGGTCAAGGTTTAAGCAGTGATCGTCGCCATTATTACCATCAGTCTGATGGCTGGTTTTTTCGGCCTGATACTCGGCTACGCCGCGATTCGTTTCAAGGTCGAGGGCAACCCGGTAGTCGATCAAATCGACGCCCTGCTGCCGCAAACCCAGTGCGGCCAGTGCACCTATCCGGGATGTCGTCCCTATGCCGAGGCCATCGCCAACGGCGATGCCCCGATCAACCAGTGCCCCCCGGGCGGTCAGGCCACCATAGTCGCGCTTGCCGATTTACTCGACACCGAAGTGCTCGAACTGAATGCAGAAAATGGTGATCACCTGGATGTGCCACTGATCGCGCTGATCGACGAACAAACCTGTATTGGTTGCACGCTGTGTATCCAGGCCTGTCCGGTGGACGCGATACTCGGCGCGGCCAAGCATATGCATACCGTGATCACCGATGAATGTACCGGTTGCGAACTTTGTCTTCCCCCCTGCCCGGTCGACTGCATCGAAATGCTGCCGCAAAAGCAGACCATCGATGACTGGAAATGGAGCCTGCCGCTGGAAGTCAGGGATATCTCCCATGGCGCATAAGACGTTTCGCTTTCACGGCGGTATGCAGCTAGACGGCCATAAGCAGGAGTCTCTGCAAAGGGCGCTGCAGCAGGCCAGCCTGCCGCGGCAACTCATCATGCCGTTGAAACAGCACATAGGTGAATACAACAAAGCGGTGGTTGAGATCGGCCAGCGGGTTCTGAAAGGACAGCTTCTGGCCAGCAGTGCCGCGCCCATATCGGCGGCCATCCACGCACCGACATCGGGCACAATCAGCGCCATCGATCATTTTCCGATCGCCCACCCTTCCGGCCAGGCCGATACCTGTATTGTCATCGACGTCGATGACAAGGACGAATCACCCTCGCGTGAAATTCCCGCGGTGCAAAGCCTGTCGCCGGCGCAAATGATTGCCAGGGTGAGCGAAGCCGGAATCGCCGGACTCGGCGGTGCCGCATTCCCGACCTCGGCAAAGTTACAGCGCGCGGCAGATCAGGGTATCAGCACCCTGGTCATCAATGGCGTCGAATGCGAGCCCTATATCACCTGCGACGATATGCTGATGCGCAGTTATGCCGACGAAGTGATTCGTGGCCTGGCCTATCTGCAACGCATGCTCAATCCACGCAGTACCCTGATCGGCATAGAAGACAATAAACCCGAGGCGATTGCTGCCATGCGCGACGCCCTGTCGGCCGCCGGGCTAAACGCCAGCGACATAGTCAGCATCCCTACGCGTTACCCCGCTGGTGGTGAAAAGCAGTTAATCCAGTTGTTAACCGGACGCGAGATTCCGCGCGGCAAGCTCGCCTTCGACATCGGAATACTCTGCCATAACGTCGGTACCTGCGTGGCCATCACGCGCGCGCTGGAACAGGGCGAACCACTGATATCCCGGGTAGTGACGGTTTCCGGAGACAACATTCGCCAGCCGGGGAACTGGGAAGTCCGCCTTGGCACACCGGTCAGCCACCTGATCGCACTGGCCGGGGGCTATATCGACGACGAAAGCCATTTGGTCATGGGTGGCCCGATGATGGGTTTTTCCCTGGCCAGCGATCGCGTGCCGGTAGTCAAGGCCACCAATAACCTGCTGGTGATGCGCGAACAGGCGGTTGCGCATAGCCCGGGGCAACACGATGAGTGTATACGCTGCGGCAAATGCACCGAGGTTTGCCCGGCGCAATTACTGCCGCAACAGCTCTACTGGCACGCGCGCGCAAAATCCTTTGATCGTAGCGAGGAATTCAACCTGTTCGACTGTATCGAATGCGGTTGTTGTTCGGCGGTGTGTCCCAGCCAGATACCACTGGTGCAATACTACCGCGCCGCCAAGAGCGAAATTCGTGCCGCGCAATCGGCGCAGTTGAAATCCGATCGGGCGCGGCTGCGCTTTGAATTTCGTGAAAAGCGCCTGCTGCTAAAGAAGCAGCAGGACGAAGAGCGAAAACGCCTGAAGCGCGAGGCGTTGCAAAGGAAGCGCCCCGAGATCAAAGTGGACGGTCTCACAACAGACCCGGTGCAGGCGGCACTGGATCGGGTCAAGGCGCGCAAGAAAGCTCTGGAAGAGGAAAACCAATGACCCGCGTATTTGTCTCCTCGCCTTACCTGGCGCCAGCAACAAAACTGAAAGCCCTGATGATCCGCGTCATTATCGGCCTGATTCCAGGCAGCGCCGCCTACGCCTGGTATTTCGGCCCGGGTGTGATTATCAATATAGTCATCGCGGTGTTGTTTGCGCTGGCCTTCGAGGCCGCCATTCTGCGTCTGCGGCGCAAACCGGTGATGCCGCAGCTAGGCGATTTCAGTGCCGTGGTTGCGGCCTGGCTATTCGCGCTTTGTCTACCCATGCACTCGCCCTGGTGGCTGGTCGCTCTGGGCATAGGCTTTGCGATGATCGCAGGAAAGCATCTCTACGGCGGTTTAGGATTTAATCCCTTCAACCCGGCGATGGTTGGCTATGTGGTGCTGCTGATTTCATTTCCGCGTGAAATGACGACCTGGTACCTGCCGCATGCACTGGGTGAGGAGTCGCTGGGGCTCGCCGACTCGATCGCCTATGCCCTCGGCAGTGTCGATATTGCGCAATGGGATAGTCTGACGTCGGCGACACCGCTGGACCAGATGAAGACTTCGCTGGGCTTGAACAAAGGAATCGAAGAAATCCAACAGTTACCCGTGTTCGGCCAGTTTGGTGGTGTCGGCTGGGAGTGGATATCGCTGTGGTGGCTGCTCGGTGGTCTATGGTTGTTAATTACAGGCACGATACGCTGGCATATTCCGCTGGCATTGTTCGCCGGCGTGACTTTGATGGCGACGATATTTTACTGGATAGACCCCGCCAGCAATGCTTCCCCGGTGTTTCACCTGGTGTCGGGTGCCGTGGTGATAGGCGCATTTTTTATCGCCACCGATCCGGTTACCGCGGCCACCACGGACAGGGGCAGAATTTACTACGGCCTGCTGATCGGTTTACTGATTTACGTGATCCGTGTCTGGGGAGGCTATCCGGATGGTGTCGCCTTCGCGGTATTGCTGGCCAATATGTGCGTGCCGCTAATCGATTATTACACCCAGCCCAGGGTGTACGGCGAAAATCGCTAAAGTGAACAAGCGCCAAATACTACTTTCCGGACTCTTTCTATGGCTGTTTGCGGTTGCCGGCACCACTCTGGTCGCTTTTACCGAAAACAATACCCGCGACACGATAATAGAGAACGAACGCCGCGTTTTACTGCGCAACCTGCATGCCTTGTTACCGCCGGAACGACTCGACAATGACATCGCAACAGATACCCTGAGCCTGCCCGCTGCAGCGCTGCTCGGCACCGAAGAGCCATCGACGGCCTATCTTGCCAGGCTGGGCGGACAACCGGTGGCGGTCATATTCAACAGCATTGCGCCCAACGGATACAGCGGCAAGATCCACCTGCTGGTGGGCGTCTACCGGAAGAGCGCAAATCCGGATGGATCGAAGCTGTAGACTTGAAATCGCTGGTCGCGCCTGCGGTCGAGCGCTGGCGCGTAAAACGTGACGGCGGTGATTTCGATCAGTTCAGCGGCGCGACTATTACACCGCGAGCAGTTGTCGCCGCGGTGAAAAACACCTTGCTATACTATCGCCAGAATGCCGATACCATATTTCCACCGGACTCCTGATTAATACTATGACAACGCACAGCGAAATTACCCGCAATGGCCTGTGGCAAAACAATGTTGCCCTGGTGCAACTGCTCGGCCTGTGCCCGTTGCTGGCGGTGACCAGTACGCTGGTAAACGGCATAGGTCTGGGAATAGCGACGCTGATTACGCTGGTATTATCGAACAGCATCGTCTCGATGATTCGTGGCTTTGTACGCAACGAGGTGCGCCTGCCGGTTTTCGTTTTGATCATAGCCTCGGTTGTCACCATCATCGAGCTTGGCATGAAAGCATTTTTCTTTGACCTCTATCTGGTGCTGGGCATTTTTATCCCGTTGATTGTCACCAATTGCGCGATTATCGGCCGCGCCGAGGGCTTCGCCTCGAAGAACCCGGTGCTGCCTTCTGCGCTGGACGGCCTGATGATGGGCCTGGGGTTCCTGTTGGTACTGGCCCTGCTCGGAGCATTGCGCGAAATCATCGGCTTCGGCACCTTGTTCGCCCATGCCGAACTGATGTTCGGTGAGTCGGCAAAAGCCCTGACCATGGTACTCAACCCCGACTATCCCGGATTTCTGCTTGCGGTGCTGCCACCCGGCGCCTTCTTCGGTCTGGCATTATTGATCGCAGGCAAGAATTGGCTGAGCCTGCGCCCGCGAGAAACCTCGATCGCGCTCGACACAATTGCCAAAGCATCATGAACCGGCAAAAACGCGAGGAAATATTTACCCGCTTTCGACTGCATAACCACAAACCCGATACCGAGCTGCACTACAAATCCAACTTTGAATTGCTCATTTCGGTATTGCTCTCGGCACAGGCCACGGACGTCAGCGTGAATAAGGCCACCGCAAAGCTATACAAGATCGCCGACACTCCGGAAAAAATGTTTGCGCTGGGCGAAGAAGGGCTGAAACAGCATATCAAGACCATTGGCCTGTTCAATTCCAAAGCTAAAAATGCCATCGCCACCTGTCGCATTCTGATCGATCAGCACGATTCACAGGTCCCCGCAGACCGGGCAGCACTCGAAGCTCTGCCCGGTGTCGGCCGCAAGACTGCCAACGTAATTTTAAACACCGCCTTCGGCCAACCCACCATCGCGGTGGACACCCATATCTTCAGGGTTTCCAACCGTACCGGCATCGCGCCCGGGAAGAATGTCGTCGAGGTTGAAAAGCGTCTTTTGAAGTTTGTTGATGATGAATTCAAACTGGATGCGCATCACTGGTTGATACTGCATGGACGCTATACCTGTATCGCACGAAAACCACGCTGCGGCAGTTGTATTATCGAAGACCTCTGCGAATACAAACACAAAAATAACGACTAGCCATGTATCAGAGCAGAGATGAAGTGCGCGCCATGTATCTGAAAGTATGGCAGAAAATGGAATCCTCGGCAGTGCTGGAACCGATGGAGGCCTTGATCGCCGGGGTTATAGAACAGCACCCCGAGTATCACGAATTACTCGACAAGGATGACGACCTGTCGACGCAGGAGTACAGCCCGGAACAGGGACAGACCAATCCCTTTTTACATATGGGCATGCATATCGCCCTGCGCGAACAGGCCGGAGCCGATCACCCCGCCGGTATCCGGTCGATTTACCAGAAGTTGGTTCAGCACAGTGGCCAGCACGCCGCTGAACACGCGATGATGGAATGCCTCGGGCAGGCCCTGTGGAGCGCGCAACGCAATAACCGCCCACCGGACGACGGCGAATACCTGGAGTGCCTGAAAAAACTCTAAGCGCGGTCGAGCCATTTACGCAATGTTTATTCCTCTATATGCTCGATGCCCTGTTCGGCACTAACGAAACCGGTATCCGTGAGGGACAAACTTAAACTACTGGCACTTCCCGCCGATGCTATAGGTAGCGATCGAATCGGTTTATAGAGTAGATTCGAATTAGCAGTGGAAAAATGCCCGGAATCGTCTGTACTTGGTGCAGACCTGGGGGAGATGTCAGCAGCGAACAAGTCCGCGAACGTTACTGGCATCGCTATTGAGATAACAACGAGATGGTATCGAGCATGAATGTAGGCCAGGCAAGCATCAAGTTACTACAGGACTATGGCGTTGACACGGTCTTCGGCATCCCCGGTGTGCATACCCTCGAGTTCTGTCGCGGACTGAATCAGAGCAACATCCGTCACGTGCAGGCACGCAACGAACAGGGTGCGGGGTTCATGGCCGATGGTTACGCGCGAGCCTCCGGCAAACCCGGAGTTGCACTGGTCATTTCCGGCCCGGGGGTCACCAATGCCCTGACCGCGGTCGGCCAGGCATACGCCGACAGCATCCCCTTGTTACTCTTGTCCAGCGATGCCGCCAGCTACAGTCTTGGCAAGGGCTGGGGTTGCCTGCACGAAGTTCCCAGCCTCACCGATACCACCGCGTCGCTAACCGCATTCTCGGCGACGGCGATGAGCGTCAACGAGGTACCCGATTTGATTGCCCGCGCCTTTGCCATTTTTGCCAGCGAACGCCCGCGTCCGGTGCACATCGCCATTCCAATCGATATTCTGGCAATGCCGGTTAGCGACGACTGGCAACCCGTCGAACTTCCCGAGCGTCCCGCGCCGACAGCAAAAAAGATTGCCCGGGCCTGCGACCTGTTGCGCCAGGCGAAGCGGCCGATGATTTGCGTTGGTGGTGGCGCTTCGAGGGCCTGCGAGAGTATCCGACTGATCGCCGAGAAACTGGGTGCTCCGGTGATCGCCAGCATTGCCGGCAAGGGGGTCATGGATGATTCCCATCCACTGAGCCTGAGCGCTGGCGTGGTTCGAAAGGAAGTTCAGTCCTATCTAAAAAGCGCCGATGTGGTGCTCGCCATTGGCACCGAACTCTCCGAGGTGGACAGTTTCGAAGAAACCCTTGAAATCAACGGCAAGATCATCCGTATCGATTTGGACACACGCAAAATGAATGACCTGTACCCGGCTGAAGTTGCCATAATCGGCAGCGCCAGGAGCAGCGCCCATGCTATAGCCCTCCAGCTTGGCGAAGCAAGCGCTCGCGGTGAAACCGTCAGCGAGGTAGCGGAGATTCGCCGCGCCATGCGCTTGCGTCTAAGCCCCAGCGAGGCGAGGCATTGCCTCGCCCTCGACGTTTTACGCAAGGTGTTGCCGCTAAACAGCATAATAATGGGGGATATTTGCCAACTGGTTTACGCCGGTGCTTTCGCT